>JAQVOV010000039.1 GCA_028702395.1 Candidatus Omnitrophota bacterium | reverse complement strand
TCGGATGGGCAGCAAATATTTTGGTTGTAAGGAAATTTTTTGGTGCATGGGAAAATCTTTTTGTTCGAATTCCTATGTTAGGTAAAGTTTATACGTCAGTTAAACAAATAAGTTCAGCATTTTTGGGTAACGGAAAAACAATATTCACAAAAGTAATTCTTTTTGAATACCCTCGTAAAGGGCTTTACTCGATCGGTTTTGCTACTGGTCAGGCAAAAGGTGAAATACAGAAAGTCACTAATGAAGAGGTGATAAACATATTTTTACCAACAACGCCTAATCCCACAAGCGGAGTATTTCTTCTTGTTCCAAAAAAAGATGCACATGAATTGAAAATGACCGTCGAAGAAGCATTGAAACTTATTGTTTCTGGCGGAGCGGTTGTGCCTGAGATACACGAGATAGTTGG
Organism: Candidatus Omnitrophota bacterium; assembly: GCA_028702395.1. GTDB lineage: Bacteria > Omnitrophota > Gorgyraeia > JABMRN01 > JABMRN01 > JAQVOV01. The sequence continues at coordinate 12,081 of JAQVOV010000039.1, read as the reverse complement.
GGATAGCGAATATAAGTAAAAAGGAACATCAGCCTTTAGCCATTAGCTATTAGCCATTAGTCTGTGGAAGGTTCTTAAAGAAATTCAGAGTAGGAGCGAAAAATTTTTCGCCCTTACAAAAGAAGGGAAAAAGACTCCACAATGAAAACAGATTTTTCTCTTTTTACTTTTTCCTTTTACCTTGAATATATATAGAGGACCAATGTCAAACCCAAAAGAATCAGAAGCAATTCTTTTAAGAAAAGTTGAACTAAGAGAAACAAGTCTTTTACTCACTTTTTATACTAAGGAAAGCGGGAAGATCTCTGGAGTAATAAAAGGCGTAAGAAGTCCACAGCCCCAATTCGCAGGGGTTTACGAACCTTTTACTTTGGACAAAGTCACTTATTATGAAAAAAAGAATAAGGATCTTTTTGTTATTTCTCAATGCGACCTTTTGGAATATTTTGCTCCAATAAGAGCAGATATAGAATGTATTGCATATGCAGGATATTTCATTGAATTTGTAGATAGCGTTTGTCAGGCAAGCGAAAAAAACGAAGATATATTTTTTTTATTGAGAGATTCTCTCAATGCTATAGCAAATAAAAAAGGCAGTATAAAAAGGATCGCACGCGTATTTGAAATCAAACTTTTAAACCTTCTTGGGTTAATGCCACGCTTAAAACAATGCGTTGAATGTGATTCAAAAGATACTTTCAATGGAGCTTTCAGCATTAAAAATGGCGGAATGCTGTGCGGAAAATGTATAAAAAAAGATATTACTTCTAGGAAGATACTTCAAGGAACTGTTAATTTTATGGATTTTATAAGCACAATGCCATATGAAAAAACTTTACGCATAAATGTCACTGAAAAAGTAGGAAAAGATCTTGAAGATGTTTTAAGAGGATTCTTGGATTATCATGTACAGAAACGTTTTAAAAGTCTGGAGTTCATGAGACAGATAGGCGTTTAAGCGAGCAAAATGATGTTAGCTACGCGCCACGAGCTTTGCGCAGCGAGCTTAAGGAACGTCATGAACTTAGCTTTATAGGGGAACGTTGTGCCATGAATTTATCAGCTAATTACGTCGTGGGATTAAAAAATTAATTTATTTCTTCACATATACAAAATATATGATATAATAACCCGAAAATTATAGCAAGTCCAAGACTGGATACTTTAAATCAATTAAAAGGAAAAATGACACAGAAGAAAGAACCACAATTAATGCAGGATATTACTTCTCTTTCAAAGAGAAGAGGTTTTGTCTTTTTATCCAGTGAAATATATGGCGGTTTAGGCAGTGTATGGGATTATGGCCCGCTTGGCGTAGAAATGAAAAACAATATAAAACAAGCTTGGTGGAAGAGAAATGTATATCAGCGTTATGATATGGAAGGTCTTGATTGTTCTATTTTAATGCATTCAGATGTTTGGAAAGCCTCAGGACATGTTGGTAATTTTGCGGACCTTATGGTTGACTGTAAAGAATGTAAAAAAAGACATAGGCAGGATCATCTTAAAGAAAACAAGTGTCCTGATTGCGGAGGAGCTCTTACAGAGCCACGAGAATTCAATCTTATGTTCAAGACCCAGATAGGTTCTATGGAAGATTCAAGTGCAGAAATATTTTTACGTCCTGAAACTGCCCAAGGTATTTTTGTTAATTTTAAAAATGTATTGAATACTTCCCGAAAAAAGATCCCATTTGGTATTGCTCAAATTGGTAAATCTTTCAGGAATGAAGTTACAGCAGGTAATTTTGTTTTTAGATGCAGGGAGTTTGAACAGATGGAAATAGAGTTTTTTTGCAGAGGTGAAGAAGCTGATAAATGGTATAAATATTGGGTCAATGAAAGATTACAGTGGTATAAGGACATGGGCATAGACCCTTTGAATTTAAAGATAAGAGAACATGCAAAAGATGAGCTTGCTCATTATGCTTCAGGTTGTTCGGATATTGAATATAATTTTCCTTTTGGATGGTCTGAACTTGAGGGAATAGCTAATAGAGGGGATTATGACCTCAAACAACATGCAGAGTTTTCAAAGCAGGACCTTACTTATTTTGATACGAAAACAAATGAAAGATTTTTACCTTTTGTAGTTGAACCTTCAGGAGGTGTTGATAGGGCGTTCTTAGCTTTTTTAGTGGATGCATATAGAATTGAAGAACTTGAAAATGGGCCAAGAACTGTTTTAGGATTGCACAAAGATATTGCACCTATAAAGACAGCAGTTCTTCCTTTATTAAAGAAAAATACAGAGATCGTTGAGATAGCAAAAAAACTGAGAGATGATCTTAGTTATGATAGACGAACAGTTTATGATGATACTGCTGCTATTGGAAAACTTTATAGAAGACAGGATGAAATAGGTACTTTGTATTGTGTGACCGTTGATGTGGATTCTTTAACAGATAGACAAGTCACTGTTAGGGAAAGAGACAGTATGCTTCAGGAACGCATAAGTATTGATAGATTGAAAGAATATTTAAGGGAGAAATTTAATAGTTAGTGTCAGTGTCTGTGTCTGTGTCAGTGTCTACATTCAGTAGTCGATATAGCAAAGAAAATGATACTTGAAACAAAAGAAGGAGAAGAAAAAAAATGAGTAACGAAGTAAAGTATGTTTATAGCTTCAGTAAAGATGGGTCTGACGGTAATGCCAAAATGAAACAGCTTCTTGGTGGAAAAGGAGCTAACCTTGCTGAAATGTGCTCTATAGGAGTGCCTGTACCTCCTGGGTTTACTATTTCAACAGAGGTTTGTGATTATTATTACAAAAATGGACAAAAATATCCAGCAGAAATGCACACACAGATAGATGCTGCTATTGAAAAACTTGAAAAAGCAATGGACGCAAAGTTCGGCGATAAGGATAATCCTTTACTGGTTTCAGTAAGAAGCGGTGCAGCAGTATCAATGCCTGGGATGATGAACACTGTATTGAACCTTGGACTTAATGATGATGCTGTCAACGGTCTTGCTAAAAAAATGAACAATGAAAGAGTTGCTTGGGATTCTTACAGAAGGTTCATTGATATGTATGGTGATGTTGTAATGGGTGTTCACCACGAAAAGTTCGAAGAAAAACTTGCAGCAGTGAAGAAGAAATATAAAGTAGAAAGTGATACTTCCTTGACAATAGATCAACTTAAAGAAGTTGTAGCAGAATACAAAAAAGTATATGAAAAAGGTACAGGCAAGAAATTCCCTAGTTCTGCAAAAGAACAATTAATGGGAGCAGTACATGCTGTATTTGGTTCTTGGATGACTGAAAGAGCAGTTATTTATAGAAGAATAAATAGAATAACAGGCCTTTTAGGAACAGCAGTAAATGTGCAGGCAATGGCATTCGGTAATATGGGAGATACTTCAGGAACCGGTGTTGCTTTTACTAGAAACCCGTCCACAGGAACAGGTGAGTTTTTTGGAGAATTCCTTATAAATGCACAAGGAGAAGATGTTGTTGCAGGTATTAGAACTCCATTACCAATAGCTGAGCTTCAAAAGAAGATGCCATTAATGTATAAAGAACTTGATGATATCAGACATAAACTTGAAAAGCATTATAGAGATATTCAAGATGTTGAATTTACGATACAAGAAGGAAAGCTTTTTATGCTGCAGACAAGATCAGGAAAAAGAACAGGTCTTGCAGCTGTAAAACTTGCATATGATATGGTAAAAGAAAATATGATAACACCTAAAGAAGCTCTTATGAGAATAGAAGGTGAACAGCTTAATCAGTTGCTTTTTCCTATATTTGATCTAAAAGCAGAAGCTTCAGCAACAAAGATCGGGACAGGGCTTCCTGCAGGTCCAGGAGCTGCTTCAGGACAGGTTGTTTTTACTGCTGAACAAGCAGATAGCTGGTTCAAAAAAGGTAAAAAAGTAATTCTTGTCAGGCATGAAACATCACCTGAAGATGTTGCAGGTATGGCAGCAGCTGAAGGTATTCTTACATCAACCGGTGGCATGACATCACATGCTGCAGTTGTTGCAAGAGGATGGGGAAAATGCTGTATAGCAGGATGTTCATCATTAGCTATTGATTATAAGAAAAAGCAGGTAAAAGTCGCAGGCAAAACAATTAAAGAAGGCGATTGGATGAGTTTAAATGGGTCTACAGGAAATGTTTATCTAGGGCATATAAAAACAAGTTCAAGTCCGGTTATTGCCGGTATTGTAGAGAACAATGCAAAAGCTAAAAAGGATCCAATTTATAAAATGTTCGTGCAGATAATGGCATGGGCAGATCAATATAGGACACTTGGAGTAAGAACAAACGCTGATACACCTAAAGATGCACAAGCGGCTGTTAATCTTGGTGCAGAAGGTATAGGGCTTACAAGAACAGAACATATGTTCTTTGAAGGTGAAAGAATTTGGGCTATCAGAGAATTCATATTAGCACAAGATACTCCTTCAAGAGAAAAAGCTTTGAAAAAACTTCTTCCATATCAAAGAAAAGATTTCGAAGGTATTTTTAAAGCAATGAATGGTTTTCCGGTTACAGTAAGACTTCTTGATCCACCTCTGCACGAGTTTCTTCCAAATGATGCAAAAGGTCAGAAAGAAATGGCTAAAAGACTTAAGATCTCTCCTGCAAAGGTAAGTGAACTTGTAAAAGGTCTTCACGAACTTAATCCTATGCTAGGACATAGAGGCTGTAGATTATCTATTACATATCCTGAACTTTGCGTAATGCAGACTAGGGCTATAATTGAAGCTGCAGTGAATATGGCGAAAAAGAAGATAAAAGTCATTCCTGAAATAATGGTTCCTCTTGCAGGAACTGTAGAGGAATTTGATTTTCTTGAAGTTATCATAAGAAAGACAGCAGATGAGATAATTAAAAAAGCAAATATTAAAATAGAGTATAAAGTAGGAACAATGATCGAAATACCTAGAGCAGCTTTAACTGCTGATAAAATAGCACAAAAAGCAGAGTTCTTTTCCTTTGGAACTAATGACCTTACTCAGATGACATTTGGTTATAGTAGGGATGATGCAGGAGTTTTCTTGCCGGATTATATAGGCAAAAAGATACTTTCTGATGATCCTTTCCAAACTCTTGATCAGGGAGGAGTAGGTATATTGGTTGATATGGCTGTTAAAGCAGGTAGAACTACTAGAAAAGATCTTAAATGCGGTATTTGTGGAGAACACGGTGGTGATCCAAGATCAGTTAAATTCTGTCATAATGTAGGACTTAACTATGTTTCTTGTTCGCCGTTTAGAGTGCCTATTGCAAGACTTGCAGCAGCACAAGCGGTTATCGAGAAAGAGAAATAATTCGGATTAAATGTGGATAAAAAAAGAGGAGTCATTTGACTCCTCTTTTTTTTATCAATTAAAGATTTGCAATAATTAAAAGTATCATAACATTCAATTGTAGTGGCGAAAAATTTTTCGCCCCTACCCAGACAATTAACAATACAAAACGATTGCATTTTCTGGTTTTTTTTGTATAATAGTAATTGTTATTATATTATTTATTATAAACGAAAGGTAAAATATGGAAAATCTCAAACGATATCTTAAAGATATCAAGGATGTTCCTTTACTTACTGCCGAAGAAGAAGTCTCTCTTGCCCAGCAAATGAAGAACGGAAGTAAAAAAGTCGGGGAAAAAGCTCGTCAGACAATGATCAAATCAAATTTACGTTTAGTTATCAGCATAGCAAAAAAATACAGTTATTTGGGAGTTCCTATGATGGACCTTATTGAAGAAGGCAATCTAGGGCTCATGAAAGCTGTTGAGAAATTTGATGATGAAAAAGGTTATAGATTTTCTACTTATGCCGCGTGGTGGATAAAACAATATATTACAAGAGCTATTGCTAACCAGGGAAAAACAGTAAGAGTACCTGTTTACGTGACAGAACTTTTGCAGCAGTACAAAAAAACAATAACAGCTCTTTTGCATGCACTTAGAAGAAAACCTTCGGTAAAGGAAATTGCCAAAAAAATGAATTTGTCCGTTAAAAAAGTAAAAGAGTTCGAGGATATGGTAAGCAGTGTTTCTAGCCTTAATGCCAGGGTAGGGGAAGACGGGAATACGGAATTAATGGATCTTATAGAAGATGAAAAAATGTCAACAACAACAGATGAACTTGGAAATTTTCTTTTACATGAAAAAATAAAAGAATTGTTGTCGCATATGTCAGACAGAGAAAGGACAATTGTTGAACTGCGCTATGGTCTGCAAGATGGGACAAAGCATACATTGCGCGATATAGCTGAAACGTTCGGTTTAACACGTGAACGTGTAAGGCAGCTTGAAAATGTTGCTAAACGAAAATTGCGGGAAGCTCTTGTTCAGAGTGAAAAAGATTTTCTCGGTGAAGAAGAGGAGTAAACATGGATCTTGAAAAATATATAACGAATATCCCTGATTTTCCAAAAAAGGGAATTATTTTCCGTGATATAACAACTTTAATATCGAATAAAGATGCATTTAAGGAGGTTATTCGAAGATTAGCAGATCAGTATAAAAATAAGGGAATCACTTCGATTGTTGGCATAGAAGCAAGAGGATTTATTTTTGGAGCAGCATTAGCTTATGAATTGGGGGCAAAATTTGTTCCTGCACGAAAAAAAGGAAAACTTCCAAGGCAAACTTATTCAGTTGAATATGATCTTGAATATGGAAAAGATTCTTTGGAAATGCATAAAGATGCTTTAGGAAATAACGAAAATGTGTTGATAATAGATGATCTTCTTGCAACAGGCGGGACAATAAAAGCAGTGATACAGCTTTTAGATAATTTTTCTTCTAATATAAAAGGTATTGTTTGTGTTATAGAATTAGATGATCTTAAAGGAAGAGAAAAACTGGCACCGTATCCGGTTACCAGTCTGATACATTTTAAGGGAGAGTAACTGAGTCATTGTGTCATGTGTAATGTGTCTTGTGTTTTCTGTGGAAAACTATAACAAGTCATTAATTGAAGTATGTATTCTTAAGATACGTGACAAAGTACTTATTTAAGATTATCTTTTAATTTTCATCCAGTCAGTAGATTGAAGTTTTCATAAGATCCACAAAAATCCTACTATTTATAACCCCATATATTTGTCATTATTAGCGGATAAATTATTATGTCTTGAGTAATGTGTCAGTGAGTCTTGTGTCTTTTGAGGAAAACTTTAATTTAGAATTCTACAGAGGACACAATGCTCAATATTCACTACACATTATTTGTTAGAAAACACCTCTCAAATTCTTTAGACCCTTTAAAATAAGATTTTCAAAAAAGTTCTTGCCTTAGAAGAAAAACAAGTGTAAGCTTATTTTAGAAATAAAAGAAAAACAAGAAAAAGTTTAATTATTTATGTGTTGTATGGCCTGATGGTTTGTAGTAAAATAAATAATACAAGAAAGGTATCTTAATGAAAAAGTATATTAGGCCTAAAATAAAAGCAATAAGACTTAATGCAAAGCAGGCTATATTAGCAGTATGTTCTATTGGTGGCGCATATATGTATATGGCAGGAACAATGTGTAAGTATATTGGATTACAAGGTTTTCCTGCTTGTCCATCAACTGCGTTAGCTAAAGGAGCAGCAACACTAGGCACAGACAATGGAGAGCAAGGATCTGCGCCATCATAACAATATAAATTTTACAATTAAATATCTATAACAATTTTATTCATTTACGCTTCATAGCGACCCATAAAAAATCCTTCTTTACATAACATCATATATTTGGTATTATTATCGGACAAATAATTTCTTTGTCTAGAGTTATGTGTCTGAGCGTATTGTGTTTTTTGAGTGAAACTAGAATTTAGAATTCCACATCAGACACAAGACCCACTGACACAGTACTCAAGACTCATTACATATTTGCGCCTGTAGCTCAGTAGGATAGAGCGATTCCCTCCTAAGGAATAGGCCCCCCGTTCGATTCGGGGCAGGCGTACCATGGTTCGACGCGCAAAATTCTCTCCGAAAGGAGAGAATTTTGCTTGCTCACCATTAATAGTCGAACCATGCCCTGAGCAAACGAAGCACGAAGTGCTGAGTGCGTCGAAGGGCAGGAGAGCTTTATGTATTTTGTATATATAGTCCAATGCAACAATAATTCTCTATACACTGGTATAACTACTGATGTTAATCGCAGGGTATCAGAACATAACAAAGGTAAAGGTGGAAACTTTACCAGCGCATATAGACCTGTTAACCTGCTTTATCAAGAACAATATCCTGATCGTTCACAAGCTAGTAAACGTGAAGAACAGATAAAACGGTGGACTCGAAAAAAGAAGCTAGCATTAATAAATGGAGATAAAGAGAAACTTAAAAGACTTAGTATTTCACATGATTAGCCAATTTTTTCTCTTCAAGTGAGGTGCGATTTTTTTCGCTCCTACATAAAAAAAACGATTTTCTTTCTTTCTTTCTTTCTTTCTTTATGATATATTTAATTTATGAAAAGTTATACAAAACCAAAAATTAGATCAATCGTTCTTGATCCAGAACAATCTGTATTGGAGATTTGTAAAATTGGAGGTTTGTATTTTGGAACTTTTGCACAAGGTTGTATAAGTTTGCCTGTTTTTACTAATCCTATTTCTGCAACTTGCATAAATTCAGTAAAAGGACAATCTAGAATGACTGATGGTGGTACTTTGTTTTATGAAGCAAATACAATGCCTTCATAGTAGATTCCACGAAATAGGTTATCTATACTATCTTTACCGATGTCCTTTTTTGCATGTTTCTTTAAATTTAGTAACAAAAGATGTCTATTCCTTTTCCCACTATTATTTCTAAGAAATCTTGAAAAGCATAGAAATTTATTATATAATAAAGTATGAAAAAAATATATAATATGCCTATAATAAAAAAAGTCTATTTAGATCCTAAACAGGCAGTATTGCAAGTTTGTAAGGCCTCAGGTGCTGTTTGGATGTCTATGTTTTCAATGTGTGTATTCGAAGGAACAATGTATGCTCAGAGTATGTGCAGTGCAGGTTTTAAAGGGGCAACTGTAGCGTCTGTATCGCTGACAGTAGAAACTTATACCCCAGGATCATAAAAATAGATACGAAGGTAGTATTCCTTTAGTACTTTTACTTCGTTGCTAATATATTTATGAAAACTTACATAAAACCAAAAATAAAAGCAATAGAACTTGATCAACGCCAAGCAGTAGTAAATGTTTGTAAAGCTGATGGCGCATATTTTGAGGGAGTTGGGGCAACTACTTTGTGTTTATATAATGGAGGCGGTCCTACTATGAATCCCATGGTTTGTGATACAGCAGGAGCTAAAAGAGCTGCTATCGTAGTTTTATGGGAAGTGACAGAGCAAGATACAATGAACTCCTAGAATTATTCAAGAAATAATTGTGTGTGTGTGTGTGTGTGTAGTGTGGTATAATAGAAACAAGTTATTAGCTATTAGCCTTTAGACCTTAGCCTGTGGAAAGTTCTTAATAATATTTTCAACATGATTTCACCATGATATTTTAGATTTTTTACTTTTTACTTTTACCTTTTTCCTTGGAGCAACGCGACAATGAAAAAATACCTTCAACCCAAAATAAGAGCAGTTAAACTTGATGCTGAGCAAACTGTGTTACAAGTGTGTAAAGTTGGCGGGGCATATTTTGTGACTGCCGGCAATATTTGTCAGACAGGACAGACAGGTAGAGCTGTTTGTGGTTTAACTGTACGTGGGAAGGCTTATGAAGCTGACAATTTAAGTGACTTTGAGTGGAGTTCACAAGGAAGTTAAACAGGATAAAGATGTGAAGCTTCAGGAATAAGTGGTTTTTGTAGGGGCAATTCATGAATTGCCCCTACCGCCTAAACAGAAATATACTTAAATAATTATGCAATGCAAATATTAAAGACCAAATGAAAAAATATACACAACCAAAAATAAAATCCATTGTACTTGATCCTGAACAAGCTGTTTTAGAAGTTTGTAAAGTAGCAGGTGGTTATTTTCAGGGAACTGTTTGTCTTAATGGGGGTTCAGTCATGCCTGGTTGTCTTACTTCAGTTAGAGGTACTATAGCGATTGGTAGGTATTCTAAGTTTTCCGTAGGTACAGCAGCAGCAATGCCTTCATAAACCATTTACAGTCCTGAACTTGCCTTTGGCAAGTTCAGGACTGTCATAATAAACTTATATAATAAAAAGACATTTCCAATGGGAAATGTCTTTTTATTTTGGTAGCGGGGGCCGGGCTCGAACCGGCGACAACACGGGTATGAGCCGTGTGCTCTAACCAACTGAGCTACCCCGCCAAATGAGATGTAAATATATCATAATACATATTCAATGTCAATAGGTTTTAGTAGGGCGAAAATTTATTTGCCTCTACATATGAACGGGCAATATAATCATTTACACTTCAGCTTTTTGCTATATAATAGTATTATATAGTGAGGTAATTATATGCTAAAAGCCGTTATATTTGATCTTGATGGTGTTGTTGTTGATACTGTTAAACTCCATTATGCGGCATGGAAAAAAATGTTCGATGAATATGGAGTTTATTTTGATTTTGAGATATACAAACAAAAGGTTGATGGCATTGTTCGTAATGATGGTGCACGTAATGTCCTTTCTCATCTTAAAGAAAACCAGATAGTTGAAGCTGCAAGTAAAAAAGAAAAATATTTTCTTGAAAAAATTTCATCTCAAGGCATTGATATATACGATGATGCGATAGTGCTTATAAAAAAACTTAAAAAAGAGAACGTAAAAATAGGTGTTATTTCTTCAAGTAAAAGTTGTAAGATGATACTTGAAAAAATAGATCTTTTAAAAGATATTGATACAGTTGTTAGCGGTAAAGATATTAAAAATGGCAAACCGCATCCTGAGATATTTCTTAAAGCAGTAAAAAATATGGATCTAAAGTCTCAAGAATGTATAGGTATTGAAGATGCTATTTTAGGGATCGATGCTGTAAAAAATGCAGGGATGAAAGCTATTGGTATAGATAGATATAATGATCCAGCAAGATTGAATAAAGCAGATATTGTAGTTTCAGATCTATCAAAAATAACAGTAGAACAAATGAGACAACTTATATGAGAAATTATCTGGAAAAATATATGGCTGATAAAGATTGGACCATTGAATGCAATGGCTTTGATCCTAGTTTGATCAATGTAAGGGAAACACAGCTTTCTATAGGCAATGGATATTTTTGTACAAGGGCAATGCTGGAAGAAAGACCAGAAAATGCACATCCTGGAACATATATGGCAGGTGTTTATGATAGATCATCTTCAAAGGTTGAAGATCTTGTAAATCTTCCAAACCCAGTTTCAATGCGATTAGCTGTTAAAGGTGAAAAACTGGATGTTTCTATTATGCCGCACTCTTCTCATAAACAGTTTCTTAATATGCAGCACGGTCTTTTGCTGAGAAAAACCAGATATAAAACTGTTACAAGCGGGATAATAGATTATCAGTCAGTCAGATTTATAAGTATGGCTAATAAGAACATATGTGTAATGCGTGCATACGTAACAGCGCAAGAAAAGAACATTATTCTTTCAGTAAGTAGTGATATTGATATGGATGTTTTTAATGTTAGCGGTATTGAGGAAGGTAAAAACAGACATTTTATTATAAGAGAAATAGATACATCTGAAAAAGAAGCAAAAAGCTTTGCTAAAGTCGAGACCTTAAATAGTTGTTTGCAAATAGCATATGCACATACATTACAGGTCCAAGTTGGCAGTAAAACATGGTTTTCTAATGATGAACATATAGAAATAAGATTGAATAAAGGTCAAACCGCATGTTTAACGAAGTATTTTGCGTTGAGTTCAAAACATAGAAAAGACAATTGGAGTTTGAAAAAACATGTTAAAGAAAAAATAGAGGAATGTGTTAAAACAGGGTTTGAAGATCTTCTTGATGAAAACATGTATTCATGGAGTAAAAGGTGGGAAAGGGCAGACGTCATTATAAAAGGGGAAAAAGGCCTTCAGCGAACGTTCAGATTCAATTTATATCATTTATTGATATGTTCTTTGGATGATAATGGCATGTCCAGTATAGGCGCAAAAACCTTGAGCGGGGAAGGTTATAGAGGGCATATTTTTTGGGAT
>JAQVOV010000176.1 GCA_028702395.1 Candidatus Omnitrophota bacterium | reverse complement strand
TGCACTTGGAGAAGTTACGCTTAGATATACAGCTAAAGACAGAGACGTAACAGGTCGTGGAACTTCAACAGATATAATTGAGGCAAGTGTAAAAGCTTATCTTGATGCTGTTAATAGGTGGATAAACGTAGCGGGTTAATAGGGCTTTCAAGGAAAAAGGTAAAAGTAAAAAGTAAAAAGTAAAAAGTGTGGAAAGTCCTAGGAATGGGTTTGAAGGGGTGCTGTTTTTCAGCGCCCTTTTTTATTGAGGCCAGGAGGTTAAAAGTTTTGCAGTCTATCAGACAGCAAATACTGTTATCTAGAGCCCTATTAATTTTTCACAAAACAATATTGTAAACTTAATGTTTTTTTGCAAGAATAAAAAATATTGCAAAAGAAAGTTTTTTTCATTTTTTTTTATGATATAATATCCAAAGTAATAAAAAAACATCTGTGTTAAGCTTTTTATGAAATAGAAAAACAAAATGAAAAAATATGTACAACCAAAAATAAAAGCAATGGAACTTTCCCCAGAGCAGGCAATACTAAATGTTTGTCAGGTTGGAGGAGGTTATATGAGTGGGCCTCCTACTAATACCTCAGGTTATTGTATGTCTGCAGGGAGTGTGGCTGCTTGTAGAGTTGTAGTTAGAGGCGGGACTAAATTGGCTGGACCTGGAGGAACGACCCCTGATTCAGCGCCTTCTTAAAAAGTGTTGTTTTGATCTTTTTGCTGATATTTCAGGACTTTTTTTGTTTTAAAGCTCATAGCTCGCTGCGCGTAGCCAGTATAACATTTTTTTTCGTTTTCCCTTTCTTTCTTTCTTTCTTTGTGATATAATTATTTTAAGTGTAAGAAAGCTCTTGATTAGTTTGTTTTAACCTGTATTAAGAGCCATCCTTTACTCACACAGATAACACATAACAGATAACTAAATTCTATAAAGGATCATAGATGAAAAAATATATACAACCAAAAATAAAATCAGTTATTCTTGATCCAGACCAAGCTGTGTTACATAGTTGCATGGTAGGTGGAGCCTATATAGAAACAAGAGCAAATGGTTGTTTTTCTACAGGTACGGGAGCTCCTTGTACTGCAGCAGCAAAAGGAGAAATAGTTTCAGCTGATACGAGAGGACTTACTTCTTATGATTCCAGTCCTAGCTAGTAAATTTGAAAATAGATTTTCTATTCTTTTTAAGGCTATGTTTCGATTGTTTTAAGGGCTGATTTTTCAGAGTTCTTTTTTTTACTCAACGCACACAATTTGCGGTGCTCTGTGTGCAACGAGTTAGTGTAACACCAGAACCTAGTTTTGTAGGGGTGGGCTTTTAGCGCCATTGATTGTTTGCCATTTTAATTAATATTAGTGATGGGTATAAACTCATCATTTTTTTTATATTAGATGGAAGTAGTACTGTAACCTAAGTAATCTTTGTTATCAAAGTTCTGTCTGATATATCACTCAGTAAATACGGGCATTTAAGATTTTAAAATAATTCTATAAGTAAGAGAATCATGGCATAAAAATAAAGATAAAATGATCTTATTTAATAACAGGTTAAATTTCTTGACTTTTATAATTAAAAAAGGTAAGCTATAAAAACAAGAACAATCCAACAAGTAGGAAAAAAGAAAAAGGAAAGCCGGTATGAATAAAAAATATGCTCAACCAAAAATAAAAGCAGTAATTCTTACTTCTGAACAGGCTATTTTGCAAGTGTGTCAAGTTGGAGGTGGTTATTTCTCATCTCCAATAGGGGTACAGTGTTTTAAATCTGGAACAGAAACTGAATGTCAAATGGCTCCTGCTCGAGCAACCAGAGGAATATGTTCTTTAACACCAACCGAGAATGCGCAACCTAGCTAACAAAGATTACGGGTTAATAGTTATTTTTTAAGAATGCAGATACCAGAATTGTATTTTGTCATGTTGAAAAAGGATGAACCAATTGTTTTGTTTGTTTGGTTTTTTAAAAACATGAATAGTGATGAGTAGGGTAACTTTTATAGGTAACTATTTTTTAACTTATTTCAAGGATCTTTTCAAAGCCCACACCTAAGTATACAATACCATTTCTTTCTTTCTTTCTTTCTTTATGGTAAAATAAACACATGAAAAAACAATATACAGAACCTAAAGTAAAATCCGTAAAGCTTGATGCAGAGCAAGCAATTTTGCAAGTTTGTCAAACTGATGGGGCATATTTTAATGATGGAAATTTGTGTTATGGACCTGGTGCAAATCTTTTCTGTGGTACAAGTGTTAAAGGTGGCGGTCGTGCTGAGGCAAGTATTGGGGTAGGTATGACTTCTGATGCTCCATCGAGTTAAATTGGGAGGTTTTGAAAAGTATTTGACATTCTTTCTTTATGATATTTTTTACTTTTTACTTTTACCTTTTTACTTGGAGCGAAGCGACTATGAAAAAATATTTACAACCAAAAATAAAAGCAGTAATGCTTGATCCAGACCAGGCCATTCTGCAAACCTGCATGGTGGGTGGGGCTTATATGTTGACTACTCGGACTAATTATTGTCTTTCTATTGGCTCACAAATGGAGTGTTCTCAATCGATGAGAGGTAATGCTTTTAACGCTAATACAAGAACTCCGGCTTCTTCTAATTCTAATCCTAGCTAATAAATAAGAAAATAGTTTGATTATTTTTTTTATGGCTATGTTTAGATCGTTTTAAAGACTGATAATTTCAGCTCTTTTTTTTCGTAGCTCGCGTCGCGTAGCTCGCAGCTCGTAGCGCAAATCACGTAACGCATCGTATAACAACATCTTAACCACTTTCAGTCCCTTCCACAAACTCAAAGCTCGTGGCTCGTTGCGCAAAGCTCGTAGCTCGTAGTGCATGTCAGAAGCGTTTCACATTTTCTTATTGCTAATAATCTATATATGATATAAAATATTCATAACATGAAAAAATACGGTTTATTAGGACATAACATTAGTTATTCATTATCTCCAAAGATGCATAATTTTGCTTTTAAATTCTTAGGAATAGATGCACATTATGATCTTTTTGATATGCCCGAAGGATCAGTCAAAACTTTCCTGGAAGAACTCAAAGAAAAAAACATATCTGGTATCAACATAACAGTTCCATATAAAGAGATAGCTTATGA
>JAQVOV010000175.1 GCA_028702395.1 Candidatus Omnitrophota bacterium | reverse complement strand
TTGATATTTTATGGTATACTATAAAAACTATGAAAAAGTGCCCTTTTTGTGCAGAAGAAATACAAGATAATGCGAAGTATTGCAGATATTGCA
The DNA here is from genome assembly GCA_028702395.1 of Candidatus Omnitrophota bacterium. Taxonomy (GTDB): domain Bacteria; phylum Omnitrophota; class Gorgyraeia; order JABMRN01; family JABMRN01; genus JAQVOV01. The sequence continues at coordinate 3,028 of JAQVOV010000175.1, read as the reverse complement.
ATAGAAAAGTTACATGGTTTTTGTTCAAGAAGATCATTAAATGGGTTATTATATTATCTGTTTTATTGTTTCTTTATAGAAATAGGGGAAATGTACAAAAACTTTATTATGATTGTAAACACCAAACAAAAAAAGTAATAGCACTTATTCCGCAGGTAACAGACTCTCTTGGGAAAATGACAGAACAGGTGAAAACAGGGGTTAGCTCAATAAGCCAATATAGTCAGCAAAATCAACAACTTCAAAAACAAATATCAGACCTTCAAACTTCATATAATTCAAGGAAGTATTAAGATCTTATCTTTTAAACCTTAGATCGTTATTGCTTTGCTGAAAACCTTCTTTTTTCCATGCTTCATGGATCATTATAAGCATTTTCGTGTTTTTATTATCTACGATCCATTTAACAGCTAATACCAAAGCAGCTCCGAGAAATTGTATGAAATGTTTTGGATAAACAAAAGATAATATAAAAAAAATCAGTGAAGATATTGCCCAGATATTTATGTGTTTAAATATATTCATGAATGTCTCCTTTATTTTAAATCGAAAATTGTTTTCTTGTCCTAAAATCCTGCTTGCTAAGGCAATTTTTGATAAACAAGTATTGCATTGACTTACATGCTTCTCTGTCTTTGCAAGAAGCTCACCATGAAGTTCTTTATTCATATAGCTATTAAGAATAGCTTCATCAGGGCAAAGGCTGATGTTTAAGTTGTTTTTTATATGGTTCATTTTATTCTCCTTGTTCCGCGCTGCGAGCTTCGAGCTTCGCGCCTCGTGCATTTAAAGGAATTCCGAATTTCCGTTAACGCTCGTGGCTCGTGGCGCGTTGCGCGCAGCTTATCAGATAAGTGCCCCTATATTATTATATACGACAAAAAACGTGTTTTGTCCCAATAAATTTTAAAAATTTTCCTTAAGATGCTGATGTAAATCTTCTCTTATGCGTATCATTATATTAGATAATGTGCTTTTTGGCACACCTGTTATCTTTGTTATTTCTCTATATTTCATATCATGAAAGATCAAAAGGTTTATTGCTATTTTTTCTTTAGAAGAAAAAGTATCCAAGAGTTTCAAGAAAGTCGTATGTATCAGATCAGAATCGATCTTAATGTCTGCAGATATGAACTTTGACCTAATGTTCTCTTTTAAACAAAACGTGCCTTCTGGTTGGTCCTCAAATTCATCTATCAAAGAAAGGCTGTTTCTTATAGGATCTTTTTTAAGAGACTTAATATGATCCCTTGTAAAATTATCAGTGACCATAGATATCCAAGCATGTATATTTGCTGAATTTTTTACTTTTTCCAAGCTTTGATTTTTCCATAATTTCAAGAAAAAGGATTGCTTGATATCACTTATCTCTGAATGTGATATTGCCATATTGTAGGAGTAAAGCCTAAACTTTATAGTTCGCAAAACAACACTATTATATCTATTGATGAATTCTGACCAAGCTTGATCGTTATTTGCAATGCATTCTTGTATTAGGTCTGGAAGCTTTAAAAATCTATAGATCATACAAGGATTTTATTAAAAATAGACGGCAAATGCAAGTAGTTTTTTGAAAAACCTATAGGGGAAATGTAACCGTTTGCAAGGTTAGCAATCCAAAAAGCTAGAAATATCGTGTGCTTTTACCATTCCACTCTTATTAGCAGCCATACTATAAATAAGAAGTGAGGAGCCTATGAAAATGAAAAAGCTTTTAAATATAGTAGTTATTGTAATTTTAGGCTCATCTACTTTAGCTTTTTCTGATATGTCTATGCAATCTTCAACTTTAATTCCACAAACAAGAATAGATGGATTATCAACAGTTAATAAATACAATATTTTTTGCCAAGCTTTGTATTTATATCAAATGGATGCAATAAAGGCGCTTCCCGTAACTGAGATCAAACACAAAATGAAAGAATTTTATAAAAAAAAATCTGATATATTTATTGATCTTGAGGGTAGACATAGAAAAGGATGGACTAGGATCTATCCTTTGAACATAGGGGAAAATACTATTTTTATCCGCGTATTTAAATCTGATGAAAGAGTTTTTCAAGAAGAGGTGCCTATTATTGATGAAGCCAAATTTGATAATGGTGCAATAACTGTACAGATCATTCCAACTGTAAATACTATCCTAAAAGCTAAACCTATCAAGCCACTAGAGTTTAGATAGCCTTTAGCTATCAGCCTTTAGCCATTAGCTTTCAGCTAGTGGAAGGTCCTGAACAAAAGTTTAATATAAAAAAATAAAAAAGGTGTGTGTGTAGTGTGGTATAATAATGCTAGCCTTCAGCTGTCAGCTTTTAGCTATCAGCTAGGGGAAGGTTCGTTTTTTAAATAAGATTCCATAATGGTAAAAGGTTTTTTACTTTTACCTTTTAACTTTTTACTTGGAGCGAAGCGATATGAAAAAATACATTAAGCCAAAAATAAAAACAATAGAATTAGATGCTGATCAGGCTATTTTACAAGTCTGTGCAGTAGGAGGCATTTATTTGAATACGCAACGGCATGCTACAGCCACGTATTGTGGTTCTCGCAGAGGTGTTTTTGGAGGTCTTCCAGATTGTACGGCAACTCCCAAAGGAGGAGCAACAAGTAATTTTAATATAAGTCCGGCTGATATTGTTAGTGGACCAAGCTGATCTATAATAAAGGTTGCTGAGTGAAAATGGCCCCATCATATTATAAATTATCACATATAAGAATCTATGCTCTAGTCTAGTGAAACTAAATCTATTGACATCCCTTTATATATTATATATAATTAAGGTCCATTGAGGGCAATGGCCCCTACATTAATACATAGTTAATGTTTAAAGTTATTTACACATTACTCATTACCCATGACACAAAGACCCAAATAAGGAGTTAACAATGAATCACATTGACCACATTGAAGAAGCAAAAATACAAAAACTTAATGAAATTAAGGAAGCAGGGATATGTCCTTACGGATATAAGTTTGATGTTAAAAACATGGTTGAACAAGCACATGCCCAATTTGAAGAAGGGAAAG
>JAQVOV010000174.1 GCA_028702395.1 Candidatus Omnitrophota bacterium | reverse complement strand
ATAAGATTTCATATGATCTTCCTGAACAAAATCTTGTGGCTATTGCTGATAAACATATGAACTCGAAAGATTATCCAAAAGCTTTTTATTATTATGAAAAGGCTTTAAAGGTCAATCCCAAATATAAGGATGCCTTAGAAGGGTACAACTATCTTAATGGTTACATGTATCGTAAAGCTTATGACAAGAAAAGCAAAGCTGTTGAATGGCGTGCTACAGTTGAGAATTTTATTGAAACAGGGGATACTCTTATTCAGGGGAAAGACTTTACAGTAAAAAAAGACATTGGTATGGACATTGAGCAATCGAGCGATGGGAATATTCGTGTTTTAAAAGTATATAAGAGTACACCAGCATATGAGGCTGGACTAAAAAAAGATGATATTTTGGTAGCTATTTGGGGATCTTTATGCCGATATATGGATGTTTCTGAAATAGAGAAGAATTTTTTGAAGCCTGAAGAACTAGAGATAAAAATAACAGTAGATAAAACTTTACATTTGAAAAAAAAGTCGCTTACCTTAGATCAATTGGAGTATGTTTTTGATGGGCTTTCTTTAAAGAACATTGAGAAAACGGATGCTGCATATAAGCAAGGCTTTCGAAATGGCGACATAATCCTTTCTATTGATAAAGATAGTATTCGCTATGTCTCATTAAGTGATGTTATTAAAAAACTGGATAAAGCAAGCTACAATATTATTATAAGGAGAGGTATGACAATATGGAGAAAAAAGGAGAGTATAATTTGAGCTATAAAAAAAGGAGGCAATACCTTGTAGCTACGGATTTTCAGTTAAGGTTCGTAGGGCTTATATTATTGTTCATGTTCGCAATGACTTTTTTTTCTGCAATAACTATATATTATAATATTTGGATGCTTTTAGGTGAAAAACTGGCAAATGTTTATCCACAAGCAAGATTAGCTGGTATTTTGAAAAGTGCGAATTTGAAATTATTATTAAACATTCTTGTTTTAACGCCTTTTGTGATCATAGCAGGGATAGTTCTTTCCCATCGTATTGCAGGGCCTATTTATAGGCTTAAACAGGATCTAGAGGCAGTAAAGCAAGGCAAATATAGTCTTAGAATACAGCTAAGAAAAAAAGATGAATTTCAAGACCTAGCCAAAGCTATAAATACAGTCATTGAAGAGCTTGATAGTAAAGATAAAGAACTTAAAGCAAAGATTAATACTTAATATACTATTGACATATTTGTGTGAGTGACATATAATATAAAAGTTATCAATAGAGATCCAAATCATTCCTATTAATAAATCAAAGAGAAATCAATATATAAGGTTTTCAAATGTGTTTTGAGAATTATCTTAAACTATAATCATGAAAAAACAAAAATTATTTTTAATTGACGGCAATTCATTTTGTTATCGTGCTTTTTATGCAATAAGAGAGCTTTCCAATTCAAAAGGACAGCCTACGAATGCTATTTATGGGTTTGTGTCAATGATGAATAAGATAAAAAAAGAGTGTAAGCCGGACCTTTTAGCAATAGCTTTTGACCTTAAAGGGCCTACTTTTAGACATGAAAAATATGAAAAGTATAAAATACATAGAAAACCTATGCCGGATGATCTTATCGTACAAATACCGATAATAAAAGAAATAATAAAAGCTTATAATATCCCTATTTTTGAGCTTCAAGGTTATGAGGCTGATGATGTTTTAGCTACCATTGCAAAAAAAACTGAAAAAGAAGGGATTAAAATATGGATTGTCACAGGGGATAAGGATGCATTGCAGTTGGTGAATGATAATATAAATGTTTATAACCCAAATAGACCAGATCCTTTTATGAATAAACAGACAGTTGTTGATAAATATGGGATTGAGCCTAAACACATTATTGATCTTTTGGCAATAATGGGAGATGCTTCAGATAATGTGCCAGGAGTTAACGGTATTGGTGAAAAGGGTGCAACAGACCTTATAAAACAGTATAGATCATTGGAAGGGGTATATCAGCATATTGATGATATTAAGGGAAAGAAAAAAGAGTACCTTATAAATAGCAAAGAACAGGCATACTTATCAAAAGAATTGGTCATATTAGATGATAATGTGCCAATAGATATTGATCTTGATAAACTTCAAATTACAGATCCAAATGCTGGCAAATTAACAGAACTTTTCAAAGAACTTGAGTTTAAAGGTTTACTCAAAGAGCTGATAGCAAACGAGCCATCTGAAAAAGGGAAATATGAACTTATAGGTTCTTTAGATAAATTAGATGAATTAGTGAAAACTCTATTGGCACAAAAGGAGATCGCAGTTGATCTGGAATCAACAGGATTAGATACCTTTACAGCAGAGATCGTAGGGATATCGTTTTCATGGAAGACAGAACAAGGGTGTTATGTGCCTTGTAATTTGACAATAGAAATGGATATGGTCAAAGTTCTTTCCAAACTTAAATCTGTTCTTGAAAATGATAAGATAAAAAAAATAGGACATAATATAAAATATGACAGGAATCTCCTGCTTGAAAACGGTATAGACCTTAAAGGTATTAGTTTTGATACGATGATAGCTTCTTACATTTTGAATCCTTCTAGAATGAGCCATAATCTTGACGATGTTTCATTGGAATATCTCAATCACAAGAAAATACCTATTGAGGAACTTATAGGCAGTGGCAAAAATCTCATTACAATGAAGGATGTTGATGTTAAACTCGTAAGTGAATATTCATGTGAAGATAGTGATATGACATTTAGGTTGAAACAGATATTTGAAAAAGACCTCAAAGAAAAAGAACTTATTGATCTTTTTGAGGAGATAGAAATGCCTTTGTGCATTGTTCTTGCTGATATGGAAAGACAAGGAATAAAGATAGATATAGATCTTTTATCAGAACTATCTATTGATCTGAAGAAAAAAATAGATAAATTGCTTAAAACATTGTACGAGCAGGCAGGGGAAGAGTTCAATGTTAATTCTCCTAAGCAGCTTCAGACTATCCTTTTTGATAAAATGAAGTTGCCAATTACAAAAAAAACAAAAACCGGACCGTCTACTGACGAATCTGTGCTATCTGTGCTTGCCCAGCAAAGTGATTTTGCGAAAAAGATGTTGGATTATAGAGGGCTTGCAAAATTGAAGTCAACCTATGTTGAT
>JAQVOV010000173.1 GCA_028702395.1 Candidatus Omnitrophota bacterium | reverse complement strand
CCTGTTAAAGAGGGGTGATAGGGGTTGGTAACTAGTGACTAGTGATTAGTGACTAGTAATAATTGATTTAAAGATACTGTATCAATAGGACATTTATCTTAAGATCAATTTATTCTAGTCACTAGTTACTAGTTACTAATCACTAAATGCTATATTAGGAGAGTAATGATATTCAGAAATGTTGAAATGTTTTTTCTTGTCCCGCTTGTGATCTTGTTCTTTTTCTTTTATGGGATAATCCAAAAAAGCAGAAAAGCAGGATTGAAGTTCTCTTATGGAGAACTTTTTTCCGAGGTAAGAAAAAGTTTCAGAGCAAGGCTTTCTTCAAGATTGTTTTATCTAAGGACTATTGCTTTGATCTTCATGATATTTGCATTGGCCCGTCCCCAGTCACCTATTGAAGAAACAGAGATAATAAGTGAAGGAATAGACATTGTTCTTTGTGTTGATGTTTCGACCAGTATGTTAGCAGAAGATTTTACAATTAATAATTATAGGTATAACAGGCTTTATGTGGTTAAAGAAGTTGTTAAAGATTTTATTGATGCAAGGCATGCCGATAGGATAGGGATGATAGTGTTTGCAGGACGTGCATATACTGTATGTCCTTTAACACTTGACTATGATTGGTTGAGTGAGAATTTGGAAAGAGTGACAATAGGAATGATAGAAGATGGTACTGCAATAGGTTCTGGCATAAGTGCTTCATTGAACAGACTTAAAGATACAGAAGCAAAAGGTAAGGTCATCATCCTTCTTACTGATGGAAGAAATAATGCAGGAAAGATCTCTCCGCTTACAGCAGCTGAAGTTTCAAAAGCTCTTGGGGTTAAAATTTATACTATAGGTGCAGGTACAGAAGGTATGGCGCCATATCCCTTTAAAGATCCATATGGACGAACAAGTTACAAACCTGTTCGCATAGATATAGATGAAAACACTCTTAAGGAAATTGCTGATATAACAGGAGGTAAATATTTCAGAGCTACTGATACAGAAAGCTTAAGGGCAATATACAAAGAAATAAATAAATTAGAAACAATACCTATGAAAGAAAAAGGGTATATGGAATATAAGGAGTTATTCCCTTTTTTCCTTATACCTGGGATATTGATATTATTGTTCGAGATATTGTTGTCTGAGACGTGGTTGAGAAGGTTACCGTAAGGGAGTTAATAGATAGAAAAGGAAAAAGGCAAAAGGCAAAAGTAAAAAGGGTGGAAGATCCTGAATATGGTTTTTAAAAAGATTCCACAATGATAACCAGATTTTTTACTTTTTACCTGCCTGCCGGCAGGCAGGCTTTTACCTTTTTACTTAACATTTATATAAGAGGTGCAGATGAAATTCGGTGATATAACTTTTTATTATTGGTTTCTTGGTGTTTTTATCTTGATCATGTTTTATGTTCATGCATTTAATGTAAAAAAGAAGATAATAAGAGGTTTTGTTGGAGAAAACATAGAAAACAAGCTTTTGCCTGATATAGATTATCGGAGAAGAAAAATAAAGATAACTTTTATTATAATGGCCTTATCATTGTGTGTTCTAGCTCTAATGAGACCTCAGTGGGGTTTTAAATGGGAACAGGTAAGGAAAAAAGGATTAGATATTCTTATAGCAGTGGATGTTTCAAACAGTATGTTAGCAGAAGACATAAAACCAAATAGGTTTGAGAGAACAAAGCTTGCGATACAAGATATGGTCCGTAAGTTAACAGGAGATAGAATAGGATTAATTGCTTTTTCAGGAAGTTCTTTTTTGCAATGCCCTCTTACCATTGATTATAGTGGGTTTATGCTGACATTAAAGGATCTTGAAGTAGGAAGTATTCCCATAGGCGGAACGTCTATTTCAAGTGCAATAATAGAGGCTATTAATACTTTTGATGCTCAAGAACAAAAAAATAAAATATTAATAGTGATAACAGATGGGGAAGATCATGAAGGTGATGCCATAAGGGCTGCAGAAAGAGCAAAAAAAGAGAACATTAAGATATATTGTATAGGGATAGGGTCAACTGAAGGAGAGATTATTCCTTATTTGGATAGTAATGGAAAAAGAGGTTTTTTGAAAGATAGAGAAGGTAATGTTGTGAAAACAAGATTAGATGAGACATTATTACAAAAGATAGCGTTAATGACAGGTGGAAGTTATGTCAGAAGTGCTTCAACAGATTTTGGTTTAGATATTATTTATAATGAAAAGTTATCAAAACTTGAAAAAAGGGATATTGAAAGTAAAATGAAAAGAAATTATACTGAAAGATTTCAATTTCCTTTAATGGCAGCCTTTATTATTTTGCTTATTGAACCTTTAATTGGAGATAAAAAACGCCATTGGTTCGGAGACAGAATATGAAAAAAATAGTGTTCATGACATTTTTTATTCTGGTTTCTGGTTTCTGGTCTCTGGTCTCTGAAAGCTATGCATTATTTGAGGCTCACAAAGTTAAAAATGCTAATAAAGCATACGAAAACAAAGAATATGATAAGGCAATTGAGCAGTATGATGCTGTTTTAAAGAACATGCCGGGCTCAGATATTATTAATTTTAATAAAGCAGCTGCGCTGTATAAGAAAAACGATCTTACAAAAGCAGAAAGATCTTATTATGAGGCACTTACTAATTCAAAAGATAAAATGGAACTGGAAGATGAAATTGCTTATAATATTGGCAATGTTAAATATCGACAAGGTGAAAAACTCTTGAAAACAGAACCTAAAGCTGCGATAGATCTATGGCAGCAGGCTTTAGGTTATTATAGAAGAGCAATAGAATTAAATCCAAAAGATGAGGATGCTAAATTCAACCGAGATTTTGTAAGGAATAAGCTAAATCAATTGCAACAACAAGAACAACAAAAACAGAATAAGCAAGACCAGCAGGATAAAGAAGATCAGCAGGATAAACAAGACCAGCAGGATAAAGAAGATCAGCAGGATAAACAAGACCAGCAGGATAAGCAAGATCAGCAGGATAAACAAGACCAGCAGGATAAACAAGATCAGCAGGATAAACAAGACCAGCAAGAGAAAGAAGACCAGCAGGATAAAGAAAATCAGCAGGATAAACAAGACCAGCAAGATAAAGAAGACCAGCAGGATAAAGAAGATCAGCAAGATAAACAAGACAAGAAGTATAAA
>JAQVOV010000172.1 GCA_028702395.1 Candidatus Omnitrophota bacterium | reverse complement strand
TTCCACCCTTTTATCTTTTATCTTTTGTCTTTTATCTTATTAATGCCCTATTCACTCTCTCCCATGTATCGGCAATAACATGTAAAAAGTACTACCGTTTCCTATATTACTTTCAACTGCTATTTTTCCGCCATGTGCATCAACAACACTTTTGACGAAAGCAAGCCCAATACCACTGCCTTTTACTGTTCTTGTTGATTCAACATCTACTCTATAAAATCTATCAAAAATTTTAGTGAGTTTATCTTTAGGGATACCTACGCCATGATCAATAATACTTATTTTAATATTACCCTCAATATTCTGAACTTTTATTTTTGTATATTTTTCCTGTGTAGAATACTTATATGCATTAAGAAAAAGATTTAGTATTACCTGTAATATTGCATCCTCATCTATTTCCAGTTTAGGGATATTCTCATCATACTCTTGTTCCATTACTAACGACGGATCATGAACTTGCTCAAAATATATTTTACTTGCTGTTCTTGCTATCTCAACAATATCAACTTCATCAAATGAATAAACTTTTTGTCCTTTCTCTATTTTCTGAAAATCCAATATTTTATTGATGAATCTTGTAAGTCTGTCTGTTTCTCTAATTATCGTACCGTAATAATCCTTTACTTTTTCAGGGTCTTTTATCCTTCCCATACTAAGTGTCTCTGTGAACATTTTTATTGCAGCAAGGGGTGTTTTAAGTTCATGTGAAACACTTGAGATGAAATCCTCTTTTAACTGTCGTATCTTTATTTTATTATAGATGTTTGTTATAACAAGGTATATGGCAATTACAAATAAAAACACCAAGCTTCCTCCGCCTCCAAACCCTTTTATCAATTTTATGATTTTAGCTTTTTTTAGACTATAAAAAATATCTGATACTCTTTTTTCATCTTTTAAAGGATCACATATAACATTTTCAGGTCTGTTCCCGGAAAAATCCGTTATTCTAAAATAGAAACCACAGCTGCCGTAGTTTTCTGCAAGTTTAACAAATATCGTGTTCCAGCCCTTTTTTAATCTCATGTTGAATATATCATCATCAAATTTTGCAGGCATAACAGTTTTATCTTTTGTAAAGATCACCTCATTGTTTATCCATACTTTAATAGGATCTTCTGTACCTACTCTTCCTTGAAAGATGTTCTCCTTTTCAGAATAAACATAAGTAAAAGCATAAAATACACTTTTATCGTTATCCTTAAAAATATTATTAATATCTACATAGCCGCTATCTTTATAAGAAAAAGGCCTTTGCCATTTTACTCTATTATTATCTTTACCAACATATTCTTCTTCCAACTCCATATTAGCTATATCGATTTCCGGCCTAAAAACAACACCCATCCCCGTATTATTGACATTTGGGAAAGGGCCTATGAAGAACCAATCTTTTATGAATTTCCCTTGTTTAGAAAGTTTTAGCGCCTCCCTTCTCGAAAGCCCGTACATACTCCAACTATCAAATGGGAATTTATCAACAGCACGACTATAGAACAAGATAGCATTATCTATATCTCCTTTTTTTTCATAAGCAAGCCCAATATCAGTATCTAATGATGGGTAATCCTTATTGATCTGCTTTAATTTCTTAAAATAAGAGAGTGCTTTGTCAGGGTCATTATAACCATTGATATATAGTAACCCTATATCATGATAATATTGCCCATTTTCAGGATCCATTTTCATTAATCTTTGAAGAAGCTGCAATGCTCTATCATATTCCCCTGAATCAGAATAAGTTCCATACAGGGTTTTTATATACGTAAAAAATATAGCAGGATCTTCGGATTGTTTTACATCTTTTTTATCAATATCACTTTCAGAAAATTTATTATAAAGTTCCGATAATCTTTCTTCTGCTACTTTAGCAAAATCCTTTTGAGAAGGATAATTCAAGACAACTTTAAGGTATTCTGCTGTAGCTTCATTATCCTTGCCCATTTGTCTGAGTATTTCAGCTATTTTGAAGTGTGCTTCGGCTAATATCGCAGGATCTGTTTCTTTTTTAGTGATCTCTCGATAAACAGCTATTTTATCTTGAAGCGAGAATTGTTCAGTATTATCTGTTTGAGAGAAAGAAGGAATTGCAAACAAATACAATAAAAGCATACATAATATATATCTTTTCATTAACCACCGTTTTTTGAATTTAGAAGAATTTTTTCAAAACGAAAAAATTCTTACATTTATCCCAAACGCAAAAGAAATCTATAGATTTCTTTTGCGAGGAACATGAACTGATTATAACATATAGAAATATAACAGGCAAGGATTTATGTTTTCACTTATGGGAAAAGGAAGGGACATCATACCCTTTTGTTAGTGTGGAGAGATCTTAAGATAAGGAGATAGTGTTGTTTTAAAGAAGCAGTCTCATAAAACTTTCCAATCTCAAAGTTTATACCCACAAATTCGAGAATGAATTGCCCCTACTTAAATAAAAAAATTTATCCCATCCTCAATATGAAATTTACAAAATTCTACAGACACAGACACAAAAAAAAGACCGAACATTTTCATGTTCGGTCTTAATTAAAAGGGGGCGACGTCCTACTCTCCCGCTCAGTTGCCCGAGGAGTACCATCGGCCTTAGAGGTATTAACTTCCGTATTCGGAATGGGAACGGGTGATTACCTCCAGAAAGATCGCCCTTAATTTTCAAAAACAATGACTATTATATACACAGGTTTACAAGGAAAACAAAAGATCTGTGTCAACCGTACAAAAGTACGGTTGACTAGATCAAATTTATGATCAAGCCGATCGGCATATTAGTATTTCTGAGCTCAAATCCTTACGGATCTTACACTTGAAACCTATCAACCTCGTAGTCTACAAGGTGCCTGATAGGGATATCTAATCTTAGAGTTGGCTTGGCGCTTATATGCTTTCAGCGCTTATCCGTTCCGCACTTAGCTACCCAGCGTATACTTCTGGCGAAATAACTGGAACACCAGGGGTGCGTCTATTCCGGTCCTCTCGTACTAGGAACAGATCTCTTCAAATATCCTACGCCCACAGAAGATAGAGACCGAACTGTCTTACGACGTTCTGAACCCAGCTCACGTACCACTTTAACCGGCGAACAGCCGGACCCTTGGGACCTTCTCCAGCCCCAGGATGTGATGAGCCGACATCGAGGTGCCAAAC
>JAQVOV010000171.1 GCA_028702395.1 Candidatus Omnitrophota bacterium | reverse complement strand
TCAGTTTATGGATTTGATAACAAGAAAATATCAGTAATAGGGCTAAAACATATAGTTGTTGTCAGTACTGATGAAGGAGTTTTAGTTTCTCATAAAGAAGAGTTAGATGCAGTGAACGATCTTGGATGGCTATAAGCGTCTTGAGTCTTGTGTCTATGTGTCGTGAGGTTGCTGTGGAAAACTAGATGTGAGCCAAGCGCAGTGAGCTGAGAGCCACGAGTTTCGATAGAAAAGGAACTTTATAGAGAGAATTTTGTAGTGGTATAGGGGCGGGGTCTTGTAGGGGCGGTCGTCTCGACCGCCCGAAAGTGATCACAATGAAAAAGAGAAAACAGCTTAGATTAGAAGGTTTTAAGTATGGTGACGGTTATACATATCATGTAATAATTTGCACAAGAATGAAAAATCCTTTTTTTGCGAACGAAGATGATGCAAAAACAGTTTGTGAAATTTTAAAAGAAAATAACAATATAATTAACGTAAACATTATTGCTTTTTGTGTTATGCATGAACACATACATGTTTTAATTAATTTAAAAGAAGAATATAAAAAAGATTTATCAGAATGGGTTAGAGGATTTAAGCGGTTTGTTACGCGTGCTTTAAAAAAAACAGATCTATGGCAGAAAAGTTATTATGATCATATTATGAGAACACATGAAAAGATAGAAGAAATAGCAATGTATATTGTAAATAATCCGGTTAGAAAAGGATATGTTGACAATTGGGAAGATTACAAGTTTTCATATTTAAAGTATAAAGAATAACGCTAGGGCGGTCGGGACGACCGCCCCTACATCGCGTAGAGGTGCAAAGGGGGGGTACATGGAAAAAGAGTTCTTAAGTGTAATAATGCCTGTTTATAATGAAAAAGATACTATAGTAAATATCATTTCACAAGTTTTAAATTTGGAAATTCTTAAAGAATTGATAGTTGTTGATGATGGGTCTACAGATGGAACACGTGATCTTTTAAAAGATATTGCATCAAAGGTAAAAGTAAAGCTTTTCTTTCATGATAAAAATCAGGGTAAAGGCGGATGTATAAGGACTGGATTAAGTAAGGCCCAGGGAGAAGTGATATGTTTTCAGGATGCTGATCTTGAATATGACCCTTTGGAATTGAACGAATTAGTTGGCCCCATAAAAAAAGGTGTTGCAGATGTTGTATATGGTTCAAGGTTATGGGGCGGTAAACCTCAAAGGGTTCACATGTTCCTGCATTTAGTTGGAAACAGGTTCTTGACGCTTGTTACAAATATTCTTTTTAATACAACATTAACTGATATGGAAACTTGTTATAAGGTTTTCACTAAAAACGCTATTGAAGGGATCACAATAAGATCCAATGACTTTACAATGGAGCCTGAACTGACAGCGAAGTTTTTAAAGAAAAAGTTGCGTATATACGAAATGCCTATTTCATATTACGGAAGGACATATGAGGAAGGGAAGAAGATAACTTGGAGACATGGGGTTACTGCTTTGATCGCTTTGGTGCGATACCGATTTAGTGACTAGAAACTAGAGACTAGTGACTAGGAGTAATTGATTTAAAGATAAGAGAATTACATGAAGATGCATAGAGATTTAAAAGTTTGGGAAAAGTCAATAAAATATGTTGAGAACATATATAAGTGTACAGCTGATTTTCCAAAGGAAGAGATGTATGGTTTGGTTTCTCAGATAAGAAGAGCTAGTGTGTCTGTTCCTTCTAATATTGCAGAAGGAGCAACTAGACAGTCTAATAAAGAGTTTCTTCAGTTCTTGTTTATTGCACTTGGATCCTTATCAGAGGTTGATACGCAACTAATAATAGCAGAAAAATTAGGATATATTGATAAATCAAGATTTGATGGATTAATTGAGCAAAACAACGAAATTGCTCGAATGATCCAAGGCTTGATAAAAAGCAAAAAAAGGAGAGATTAGGTTTAGTGATTTTTCTAGTCACTAATCACTAGTCACTAGTTACTAATTATGAATAAAGTAATATTCCTAGACAGAGATGGGGTTATAAATAAAGACTCGTTTGGGGTTACTCCTAACAATTATGTTGAAAGTCTTGAATTTTTCCAGTTTGCAGACAATGCGAAAGAAGGTATAAAAGCTCTTACGGAAAAAGGGTTTGATGTTATTGTTATTTCCAATCAGGCAGGTGTAAGCAAAGGCTTTTATTCTGAAGAAACGTTAAAAGATATAACAGATAAAATGATAAATGAAATAGAGATCGCAGGGGGGCGAATAAAAAAAGTTTTTTATTGTCTTCATCAAACATCAGATAATTGCGATTGCAGAAAACCTAAAACAGGATTATTCAAACAAGCACAGGACTTTTTGGGACACGATATAAAAGGGTATTTTTTTGTCGGTGATACAGAAAGGGATGTAATTGCAGGACATAGTTATGGGTTAAAAACAATAGCTGTTTTAACAGGAAAAGCAACTATAAAAGATATAGATAACTGGAAAGAACAACCGGACCTTATTTGTAAAGACCTTGTTGAGGTAGCGGAAATCGTAAGTCGGTAGACGGGAGACGGGAGACGAGAGACGGGAGACGGAAGACGGGAGACGGAAGGCGGGATACGGGAGGCGGAATGCAAACACATAAAGATCTAGATGTTTATAAATTATCGGTAGATTTTGTGGCAGAAATTTATGATTTAACAAAAAATTTTCCAAAAGAAGAAATTTATGCTTTAACTTCTCAGATGAAAAGAGCGGCCATTTCTATTCCTTTAAACATAGCAGAAGGAGCAGCTAGAAATAGCAAAAAAGAATATGTTCAATTTTTGTATATTTCCTTAGGTTCTTGTTCGGAATTAGAGACTTGTGTTATCATTGGAGAAAAATTAGGTTATATAAATGATGCTGAGAAATTAAATGATAAGATAACCAGATTAAAACAGATGCTTTTAGGTGTAATAAAATACCAGAAACAAAGAAGATAAAATTTCGATTACCGATTGTCGATTATCGATTTCCGAGGTATAAAAGGAGGCTAAATGACTAAAAAGATATTAATTGCATACGCTACAGCCGGAGTTGGGCATAAGAAAGCAGCACTGGCTATAGAACAAGCTTTCAAGAATGTTAAAGGTGATTTTGAGGTAAAGATCATTGATGTTCTGGATTATAGTTTGCTTTGGTTTAAAAAATGG
>JAQVOV010000038.1 GCA_028702395.1 Candidatus Omnitrophota bacterium | reverse complement strand
GAAGACCCTAATTGTCTTCAAGGTCCTTTAGTTGGGGAACTTATAAAAATGTCAAAAAAAATGCTGTTATTTTCAGATATAAGCTGGGAATTATTATTAAATTATATAATCGCCATACGGTTTGCTTGGCTTTCTGAATGGCTTAGGAAAAAAGATGAAGAAATGATAGCTCTTGAGCTTGATTATATGGAGTTGTTAGTAGAAAATGTTGATAATATCAAAGCTATATGGGGGATTTAGCCTTCAGTCCGCTATTGGCAGTAGAAGTGCAAATGGCGAGATCTCGCCAAAATTTATAAAAATTTTGGCGGACTTCCAGCTATCAGCTTTCAGCCTTCAGCAATAACAATTAAAAAGAATAAGTTGGTACCATAGGGTTACTAAACAGGTAACTCTTTTGGGATAATTGTAAATAGTCAAAAGAAGTCACAAAGTATAATTCAGGACGTTCCACTAGCTGAATGCTGATAGCTGACACCTGCCTGCCGGCAGGCAGGGCTGAATGCTAAAGTCCTATCAGCCACTTTATTATAGACTTATATATTATATTATGTTATATTAATGCCCACTAAAGTATATATATACTAAAATTAGGAATAAGCTTCGAGCTGCGAGCAACGCGCCGCGAGCTTGTAGGGGTTGATAGGGGCTAGAAGTCATAAGCTTAATAGGGTTTATAACAAGTTATGATCGCATAACGCATAATGTTTTACGACATAGAAAGATAAAATGGAAAAAAATAACGATAAACATAGTCATAAAGACTGCGTAGGATGTCCAGCGATATGTTGTTATAATCTTGCTATGCATATTGGTAAGCCTGTGACAAAACAAGAGATTGAAGACTTAAAATGGCAGCTTCAATTTGATACTGTAAAAGTTTATATAAGACACAATAAATGGCATCAGTTAGTAGAAGGAAAATGTATGTACCTTGATACTAAAAATAGATGTTCAATTTATGATAAACGGATGGATAAATGTAAAACTCATAACCCGCCTCATTGCGAAAGATATGGTAAGTTTTACGATATAATGTTTAATTTTCCTGAGGATCTTGACAAATATCTTCTTAAAAGAAAGAAAAACAAACTAAAAAAAACAATAAAGAGGTAGAAAATGAGAAGAAACAACTTTTTTTCTGTAATTATAACTGTTCTGGTAGTTTTAACTTTGTTTTGCACAAATGTGTATTCGCAGACGGATCTTGAACAGAAAATAAAATATCTTAACGAGCAGTTAACAGAGAAGCAAAATAAAATAGACGAACTGTATAAAGATCTGGATCTTTATGGGGATCTATTGGAAAAGCTTACAGATAAGCAGGGTGGAGAAACAACGGCAGATAACCTTGTAAACTTAAAAAAAGAAATAGCTTCAAAGAACAAACAAACTGATTCTTTGCGTATAAGTTTATCTGAGCTTAAAAAAGAAAAAGATGCACTCATCCAGAAATACGAAGAAGAGCTGTTGCAATTTCAAAAAGAACAAAAAAATATAAAGGAAGACTATGAAAAGAAAACAGAAAGTTTAAATGAGAATATAGCGGCTCTTGTTTCAACAACGGATTCTTTAAATGGCAAGCTTTTGGCAAAAGATGAAATGATAGAGTCTTTAAAAAAAGATATGGCTGCAAACAATAGAGAAGTTATAAAAAAAGAGGAAAATGTCATACTTTATGAAAAAAACATAAAAGACCTAGAGATCAAGATAAAAGACCTTGTTTTAACAACAGAATCCTTAAAAGGGGGCTTATCAGAAAAAGATCAAATGATAGAGGTCCTGAAAAAAGAGATAGATGAAACTAACAAAAAACAAGCACAGGAACAACAAAATGATCTTGAATATAAGACCAAAGCTGAAAAATTGGAGGAGGGAATAAAGTTACTTGAAAGTAAACTTGACTTGCTTAATAAAGATATCGCACAGAAAAATGAAGATATTTTAAAATTGCAAACAAGCATGAGTTCTTTGAGCCTAGAAAAAGATAACAGTATAAAAACACTTGAAAAAAAACAGCAGGAAGTCTTAAAATTAAAACAGGATAACGAAGAAGCGAACAAACTCTTTGGAGAAACTAATAAAGAATTGCTATTAAAGAAGCAAACATTGGAAGAGTTGCAAAAAAAGATCAATGATTCAGATGTAATGATCGAATCATTTAAAAAACAGTTGGAGCAAAGCAAACTTCAATATGAACAAGCCCAAAAAGTATTGATAGAAAAAGAAAAGAGCAACAATGATCTTCAAAAACAGATTTCAGAGATCAATATAACATTGCAAAAGGCCAAAAAGGATTACGAAGATCAAAAACTTGAAACTATTAACATGTCAAAAAATGCAGACTCCATAAAAACAGCAATGGATCAGAAAGAGAACCTTTTAAAAAAAGAAATAGAGACTTCTTCTGAGAATTTGTCCAAAGCAAAACAAGAGATAAGTGTTTTGCAAAAAGATATAGCTGAAGGAAAGCAAAAGATATCTATCCTTGAGAAAGATCTTGCGGCAAAAGAAAGTAATATAAATATTCTGAATGGTGAAAAAAAGAATAAGGAAGACCTTATTATTCAACTGAACAGTACTATAGATTCCCTGAGAGCATCGTTGCAGGAAAAAGAGCAAAAAGCGGCAAGTGTGGAAAAGAGTTTTAATGACAGTAAAATAGTCCATCAAAATGAAAAAGCAGAGTACGAAAAGACTATAGGTTCTTTGAACAATGATATCAAACAAAAACAATTATTAATAAGCTCTAATAGTCAAGAAATAGAGAATGTCAACAAGGAATTGCTTTTAACTAAGAATTTGTTAAGTGCAAAGGAAAAAGAATATTCTGAAATTGAAACGGAATATAAAGCTAAAACAAAAGAGTTTGAGGCAAAGGAAATATCGTTGAACGAAAATATAATGTCTAAGCAAAAAAACATAGGATCTTTAGAAAAAGAGTTAAAGAAGACTACTGATGATCTGAATGCCACAATGGCTCAATTAAGTGAACAAAAAACAAAATATGATGACCTTGTAAAACTTCACAACAAAAAGATGTCTGACAATGAAAAAGAACTCTCTTCTTTGGATAAGAAGATAAACAGTATGTCAAAAAAGATCGAAACGCTTGAAGCTGATATTAAAGATAAAGGAAATATAATAGAAGCAAAAACTGCTACAGTGAAAAAAATAGATCAAGAAAATGTAATGTTGCAAAAAGATCTTAATAAAATGAACAAAGATAATGAACTAAAGACCGACACAATAAGGACTTTGCAAAGAGATATGAGCAGTCTCGAAAACAAATTTTCCAATAAGGAAAAAGAGTATTTGTCTAACTTGAAAGTTCTTGAAGATCTGGATAAGAACAATAAGCGTGAATTAGCATCTTCTTTACAGGAAACAGAAAAATACAAAAAAGCTGTTCAGGCTTTACTTGATGGGACTTATGAGGATGTCTCTGTAAAACAGCAGCGTATTGACGAGTTAACGGCACAGTTAGAGGAAGTTAAGAATAATTTAGCTAAAGAGATGAGACTTTCTGTAAGTAAATCCGACCTTTTATCTGAAGTTGAACAAAAACTTAATGTAAAAGAAGAACAAGAAAAAGCTGCTATAGATGATCTGGAACAACAAGTGATCAGTTTAAAAACCGAGGCTGAAAAAAAAGATAATAATATTGACATGCTGAAAAAAGAGAATAAAACACTTGTAGCTAAATTAAATGAAGATGAGAGTGAAGTGTCTCGTAAATTTTCTCAACTTGGAGTTGCTATGGCAAAAATTCAAGAACAGCTTCAGCCAGAGATAGATGATTATAAGGTAGAGTTAGAGCTTTCTGATAAAGGAATAGAAATGACAGTCCTTACAGATAAACTGTTCAATTCAGGTAGTGCACAAATAAACGTAGAAGGACAAAAAATTTTGGATGATATTAGCGAAGTGTTAAAAACAACAGTTGAGAGCAATAAAGTGGAAATATTGGGGCATACAGATAATACGCCTATAAAATATTCTGATTGGAATTCTAATTGGGAACTTTCAACTGCAAGGGCATTGTCTGTTTTAGGATATTTTGTTGATGACAAAAATATGCAGCCGAACAGATTTTCCGTTATCGGCTGTGGAGAATATGTTCCGGTAGCTGATAATGCTACAGAACAGGGACGAAAGAAAAATAGAAGAGTAGATATTATTATACAAGCGATATAGAGCGAAAGTAAAAAGTAAAAAGGAAAAGTAATTAGTGTCTGTGTCTGTGTCAGTGGTGGATCCTTCTAAAAGAGGTAAAAAAACTATATTTAGGACGTTCCTTTACAGACACAGAAACAGACACAGACACTAAAAATTTGCTTAGCATAAGATTCCACAATGATAACCAGATTTTCTACTTTTACCTTTTTCCTTGAAAATCATAATAAGGGAGGAAATAAATATGTCAAACATACCAGTCAATGACGGAATAAAAAATGTTAGAGAAAAAGGAAGTAAAGTGTTCAGGGAAGGTGCACATATGTGCCCTGCTCAATCTTTAATGATAGCAGAAGGTGTTATTAAAAAAATAACAGATCTGAAAAAACCTTTTGTAACAATAATTAATTCATATACAACACAGATACCTGGACATGCTCATCTTGATGTGATAGGTCAAATTGTAAAAAAAGAATTAGAAAAGCTTGATGTAAATGTATGGTATACAAATATAGGCGGTGCTGTCTGCGATGGTATTGCAATGGGGCATTTTGGTATGAAATATTCTCTTGCGTCACGGGAGCTTATAACTGATCAGATTGAAACAATAATAGGTGCGCATCCTTGTGATGCTTGGATAGGAATAGGTAACTGTGATAAAATAGTTCCTGGCATGTATAATGCAATGGTACGCATGAACATTCCTGCTATATACTTAAGCGGAGGCCCTATGCTAGCAGGGCAGGATAATACAGATCTTATATCTGTTTCAGAAGCAGTAGGGAAATATAGTGTTGGGAAAATCAGTAAAAAGCAATTAGATGAATTGACGGAAATTGCTTGTCCAGGGTTTGGTAGTTGCGCAGGTCTTTTTACTGCAAATTCCATGAATTCTCTAGGAGAAATTCTTGGTTTTGCTTTACCAGGTAATGGAACCATAACAGCAACTGCAAAGCAGAAAGGCAAAAAAAGACAATTTAAAATAAATCCAAAAAGAATAGAACTTGCTAAAATTGCAGCACAAACACTCGTTAAAAAATTATTAAAGAATAACATAAGGCCATTGGATATTCTCACTAAAAAAGCATTAGATAATGCTTTTGTTCTTGATATGGCAATGGGCGGATCAACGAATACTGTTTTACATCTTTTGGCATTAGCTAATGAAGCAGGTATAAAATATGATCTTAACAGACTCAACAAACTTTCCAAACAGGTTCCAAATGTAATAAAAGTTTCTCCTTCAAGACCTGAAGTGCATATGGAAGATGTTGATAGAATTGGTGGCATGGGAGCCATTCTTAAAACCATATATAAAAATAATAAAACAGTGTTAGACCTTAATGCCAAGACAGTCTATGGAATATTGGGAGATTATGTAAACAATTCTCCTGAACCTGACGGAACTATCCTTAAAAAAGCAACAGAACCATTTTCCAAAACAGGGGGTCTTGCAATTCTTTTCGGGAATATAGCTAAAAATGGAGCTGTTGTAAAAACTAGCGGAGTTGATAAGGATATGCTTCAATTTTCAGGGAAAGCAAAGATATTTGAATCTCAGGAAGATGCTTTAAGCGGGATATTAAAAGGTAAGGTAAAAGATGGTGATGTTGTTGTGATTAGATATGAAGGGCCTAAAGGCGGTCCTGGTATGCAGGAAATGCTTTCTCCTACAGCAGCTATTAAAGGTGCAAATATAAGAGCAGCATTAATAACTGACGGAAGATTTTCAGGAGGAACAAGAGGTCTTTGTATAGGACATGTTGCTCCAGAGGCAGCTTCTGGCGGCGAAATAGGGCTTTTAAAAAATGGTGATATAATTGAAATAGATGTTAACAAGTATAGCATAAATGCCAAACTCAGCAAAGAAGAGTTAGATAAACGACGTAAGCTTCAAAAACCTTTTAAAAGCAAGGTTAAAGGCGGTTGGCTTGCACGATATGCACATTTTGTTTCAAGTGCGGATAAGGGTGCAACTGTAGAGAGTTAATAGGGTTTGGTGACTAGTAATTAGAAACTAGTAACTAGCCTGCCTGCCGGCAGGCAGGAATTAATTGATTTAAAGATACTGAAAGTTAATATGGCTTTGTAACTGGTGATGAGAATTAATAGGATTTTGGGATTAGAAAGAGCCCTATTAACCGTTCTAGTCACTAGTCACTAATCACTAGTCACTAGTTACTAGTTACTATCATAGAGGAGAACATGGCATCAAATAAACGCTTTGGTACATTTGAGGGGGTTTTCACGCCTACTTTTTTAAGCATCTTAGGCGTGGTAATGTATTTGCGCCTTGGCTGGGTAGTAGGTTCTGTAGGGTTGATAGGCGCAATTGGTATTATTGTTTTAGCCAATCTCATAACCCTTTTCACATGTCTTTCAATTTCAAGCATTACAACTAATATCAGGATAGGTACAGGCGGTGCATATTCAATAATATCAAAATCTCTTGGATTAGAAGTCGGTGGAGCAGTAGGTTTACCTTTATATTTCTCTCAAGCAATATCAGTAGCTTTTTATGTTGTTGGTTTTGCTGAATGCTGGGAAACCATTTTCCCCCAGCACAATATTTCAATCGTTATATATACAGCATGGTTTATTTTACTTATAATATCTTATGCAAGTGCAAGACTTGCATTTAGAGTTCAGTATGTAATTATGGCAGTTATATTTGCTTCTATAATATCTTTTCTTTTCGGAAAAACAACAATTGTGCAGCCACACCTCTTATTGGAAGGAACAGCTAATGCTGATTTTTGGGTTGTCTTTGCGATCTTTTTTCCTGCTGTTACAGGTATTTTAGCAGGAGTAAGTATGTCAGGAGAACTTAAAAAACCTGAAGAAAGTATTCCAAAAGGGACTATTGCAGCAGTGCTTTTAAGTTTTGCTATATATCTTTTAATGGCTATACGTTTTTCCTATGTTGCCTCACAAGAACAATTATTAACAGATACCTCAATTGTTATACAATTAGGCAGATGGAAAGGACTTATAGTAGCAGGTATAATGGGGGCTACTATATCGTCTGCATTAAGCATGTTCGTAGCAGCTCCCAGGACATTATTGGCTTTGAGTAAACATAGACTTATGCCTTTCTCATCAGTTCTATCTAAGGTAAATAAAAAAGGGGAACCTACCAGTGCTGTAATTGTAACAGCTATTATTTCTTTTATAACATTACTTTTAGGAACTCTTGATAATATTGCAATGCTTTTAACAATGTTTTTCTTGATAACTTATGGAGTGCTTAATATGGCAGTCTTTATTGAGCAGATCTTAGGCATAGTTAGTTTTAGACCGGTATTTAAAATACCTACTTTATTTTCTTTTCTTGGGATGTTAGGGTGTCTTTTTGCTATGATACTTATCACTCCCTTTTTCAGTTTTATTGCGATATTGGTCATTGCAGTGATATATACTGTTCTTTTAAGGGGAAATGTTAGAAAAGATTGGCCGGATATCAGGAAAGGGCTTTTTATCTTTATTGCAGAAAAGGCAATACAGATAGCTAGATCTTTACCGTATCATCCTAAAATATGGAAACCAAATATATTGATACCTATAGTGAACTTTGAGGATTGGGAGACTGTTTTGGAATTTGTAAAAGATATGGTAAATCCCAGCGGAAGAATAAATTTGGTATCTATTCACAAAGTCAGCGAAGAGAATTTTGTTTTTGAACAAGAGCGCGACAAAGGTAATCTTAGACAGGAATTTGAGATCGTCAAAGATAAATTGCGTATGATCGCAGAACCTCTTGAAAAAAAAGGGATATTAGTTTCATCATGTGCTGTTCCTGCCTCATCTTTTTTAGAAGGAGCAACATCTGTTATAATAACGCTTAAGAACTCGATCTTTCCTCCAAATCTATTGTTCATGAGACTACGAGAAGGTTTGCAATTGGATGATGATATGATGACATTGATAGAAAGAATAGGGAAAAAAGATATGGGGATATTATTTTTATATTTACATCCGAAAAAGTATTTTGGAAAAAAGAAAAAGATAAATATATGGGTTAGAGAAGGAAGTCCAAACATCAACCTTGCAGTGCTTATAGCTTTAAAGCTGGAACAGAATTGGGACGCTGATATTAGAGTTGTACAAGTTGTAAGAGAAGAAAAAGATGTTCAAAAAGCCATAAGATACATACAAAAGCTTAAAAAGCTTTTTAGGTTGTCACAAGGAACAAAAGAACATGTAATAGTTGGGGATTTTTCTCAAGGATTAAAAAATGCGCCGATTGCGGATATAAATGTTTTCGGTATGCCTGAAACCATTAATATGAACAAAAAACGTGAAATAGTGGAGTTGATAGATACTACAGTGCTTTTTTTTAGGGATTCCGAGCAGGAAAGCGCGATTGTTTGAGGTAATAGGATGTTGTGTCTGTGTCAGTGTCTGTGTGTGTTAGTTTCAGTAGTTGATCGTTCTGAATAAAGATTTATAAAAAACTATTTTCAGGATATTCCTTAACAGACACAGATCACAGAAACAGACACTTAAATAAAGAAAGGACAAGTTATGAGAATAGGGGTTATTGCACCGCCATGGATACAAATACCACCGCCTAAATATGGAGGTATAGAATTAGTCGTATATCATCTTGTTGAGGGGTTAACTGCTATGGGAGAGGAAGTAATATTGTTTGGTCCTCAGGAATGCGAAGTTTCATGCAAGCTTATTCCTTATATAGAGAATGATGCATATATAGGTTTGGATTCATCGGAGAATGAAAAGATGCTAGTTGCTGAGCTTAGTGCAAAATATGCATATGCAATGGCTGCTTGCGAAGGTGTTGATATTATTCATGATCACACATTATCTTTTCCAATGGTGGATATTCCTACAGTACACACTCTTCATGGCCCGGCCACAGAAGGTTCAGTTAAAAGATGCGTTGATCTTTCAAAAAACAAGATAAATCATTTTGTGTCAATTTCAGAAAAGCAAATGGCACTATATAATAAGATACATAGCGGTATAAATTTTGTAAGTACAGTACACAATTGTGTTGATGTTAATCAGATAGAATGGAAAAAAGATAAAGAAGATTTCTTTTTATTCGTAGGTCGAGCTAACTGGGAAAAAGGCCTGGATCTTGCTATACGAGTTGCAAGTAAAGCTGGTGTGAATCTTGTTATGGCAGTAAAGATGACAGAAGATTTTGAGAAAAAATTCTTTAGAGATGAGATCATGCCATGGATAGATAAATATCCGAATCATTTATTTTTTCAGTTCCATAAAGAAATACCAAGACATATGATAGTTGATCTTTATCAAAGAGCAAAATGCACTCTTTTTACCAGTCAATGGGAAGAACCTTTTGGTCTTGTTATGATCGAATCAATGGCATGCGGCACACCTGTTATAGCTTTAAATAGGGGCGCAGCACCTGAAGTAATCGAAAATGGAAAAACAGGTTTTATAGTAAATACAGAAGAAGAAATGATAAAGGCAACAAAAAAGATAGATAAGATAAAAGCTGAAGATTGCAGGAAAAGGGTTGAAGATATGTTTTCCAGAGAAACCATGACAAAGAGATACTTGGAAGTGTACAAAAATATACTTGCGAAAAAGAGATAAAGAATCTGCTAAGTAAAAAGGTAAAAGTGTGGAACGTGCTAGATCAAGTAAGTGTAGGGGCGAAAAATTTTTCGCCCCTACAAAAAGAAGATTCCACAATGATAACAGATTTTTTACTTTCTCCTTTTTCCTTTTTACTTAAGTAATATAAAGGAGTTAATATGCTAGACATAAAATTCATAAGAGAAAATGCTGATAAAGTTCAGCAGGGGTTAAAGAATAAAAATTCCAAGATAGATATAAAAGTTTTTCTTGAGTTGGATAAAAAAAGAAGAGAGTTTTTAACGCAAACTGAGAAATTAAAAAGCGAAAAGAACAGTATTTCATCTGAAATAGCTCTTAAAATGAAAGAAAAACAGGATGCTTCCTCTCTTATAGTAAAAAATAAAGAACTTGCTTCAGCAATATCATTAATAGAAAACGAATTAGAACTTGTTCAAAAAGAACATGATAATATTCTTATGAAAATACCAAATATCCCTCACGAAAGCGTTCCTGTAGGCGGTCCAGAAGCAAATAAGGTCATTAAAGAATGGGGAACAAAAAAGAAGTTTAGCTTTAATCTTAAAGACCATATTCAATTAGGCGAAAAATTAGATATTTTAGATTTTACAAGAGCAGCCAAGATAAGCGGTAGTGGTTTTTCTGTTTATAAAGGGCTAGGTTCAACTCTTTTACGAGCGCTGATAAATTTTATGCTGGATCTTCACACAAAAGAGCATGGATATATCGAAGTGTTCCCGCCTTTTCTTGTTAATAGACAAACCATGACAGGCACAGGGCAATTGCCGAGTTTTGAGGAAGATCTTTATGCTTTAAAAGATGATGCACTTTTTCTTATACCAACAGCAGAAGTACCTGTAACCAATCTTTACGCAGGAGAAGTTTTAGATGGTACGAAATTGCCTTTATACCATGCAGCATACAGCGCATGTTTTCGTCGTGAGGCAGGTAGTTATGGCAAGGATACCAAAGGCTTGACGCGTGTTCATCAGTTCAATAAAGTTGAGCTTGTTAAATTCGTTAAACCTGATACTTCATATGATGAACATGAAAAGTTACGGGAAAATGCTGAAAAAGTCCTGGAACTTTTAGAGTTGCCGTATAGGACAATACTTTTAGCAACAGGTGATATGAGTTTTTCAGCATCAAAGTGTTATGATCTTGAACTGTGGTCGCCTGCAGCAGAAAAATGGCTTGAAGTATCGAGCTGCTCGAATTTTGAGGATTTTCAGGCAAGGCGGGCTAATATAAAATATAAGACCAATGATATGAAAAAGGCTGAATATATACATACACTGAATGCATCAGGATTAGCTTTGCCAAGACTTGTTATTTCTATTTTGGAAAATTATCAAAATGAAGATGGATCTGTTTCTGTGCCTAAGGTTTTGAAGCCGTATATGGGAGGGATCGAGAAGATAGGCGTTAGTGACTAGAAACTAGAGACTAGTAACTAGCCTGCCTGCCGGCAGCTAGGGATAAATTGATTTAAAGAAAAAGGTGCTATCAACATTCTAGTCACTAATCACTAGTTACTAGTTACCATGTGCTATAAAGGGAGTTATGAACCGATTTTTAAAATATTTTATAGGGTTGATCGCATTGCCTGCTGTATGGATCTTTTCTAAAGAGTTTTATTCTGAAATATGCAGGATAGGTTTTTTAGGAACTAACATAAACTTTTTTTTGTGGGGCATAATAGCTTATATGCTTATGCATATATTATTCTTCAAACCAAATTACCTTTATACTTTAGGCCATGAATCAATACATGTTCTTGCAACTTGGGTTTGTGGCGGTCATATCAGTTCTTTTCATGTTTCCGACGGTGGAGGAAGTGTCACAACTTCAAAAACGAATTTTTTCATTGAACTAAGCCCTTATTTTGTACCGATATATACAATGATACTTATTTTTATAATACCTTTACTAAAAGTTCCTTTACAGGATGTTAATCTTTTTTCATGGTACATATTTCTAATAGGCTTTAGTATGGGAATGCATTTGATAATGACAGCAGAAGCTTTAAAAATAAAACAGCCTGATATTCTTCGTTCAGGTTATCTTTTTTCATATGCTATTATTTATATAGGAAATTTAATTGTCATAGCTGCTATATTCTCTATTTTTTCTAAAGACATTTCATTAAAGACATATCTTGCAAAAAGTTTTTCTTCCAGTTGGCATTTGTATTTTAATATTTTCAGAGAGTTTTTTGTGTAAAAATTTCATGAAGCCGCGGAAGACTTTTCCTCGCCGTTTGATGTCACCCCTCGAGATGTTGCTGATCCTTTAGGTGTTTGTGTGCACCATGTTACATCATTTCCTAAAGCTTGACAACCAGTTGGACTTGTACGTGTTTGCAAATAAGCTCCCCCAATCATGCAAACTTGTAAAATAGCTTGATCTGTATCTAGAGGAATCCTTCTTGTTTTAGGAGAGTTGTATTTTTTCATAATAATCAAGTATATCAGAAAAGAGATACAAAACAAGTCTTTTAAATTTTTTAAAATCTATTCTCTTGGTTTTGAGCTGCGAGATTGTGGAGAAATCAAGGTAAGGCCTTGGTCTTAAACTAGAAAAAAAAGAAGTCATATGTTTGAAAGTCAAGAGACCCTTGCCTCCAATAGAGAGGCGTATTTTTTATAATATTCAAATTTTCTATGAAGGCATGTTTTCTCTAATAAATCCTCCTGAAGCACCTGTTGGTCTTCCTCTAACAGTTTGTGTGCACCATCCAGGTCCATGTGTAGTAACAGTTCCAGTACAGTGTGTTGACATATCAAAATAAAATCCGCTTATTTGACATACTTCTAATATAGCTTGCTCAGGAACAAGCGTAATTGCTTTTGTTTTTGGTGATATATATTTTTTCATGATTATCAAGTATATCATATGTTACAGAGATTGTCAAGTATTGTGTGTCTCAAGCACCGGTTGTTTAATATTGTTTAACATCTCATCTAATCGTTCCTGTGCAGGTAATATTGCTGTAACTGGGTATTTCATATAGTTTTCTTCTAGCTCTA
>JAQVOV010000170.1 GCA_028702395.1 Candidatus Omnitrophota bacterium | reverse complement strand
TGATGTTAAAGTTAACGGCTATAGATAATGATGTAATGTTCTTTTTAGGATGGCAACGTGAAGAGGATGTTGATCTTAAAAATGTTTTAAATACCTCTATAAAGCAGTTATCTGACTTGACTAAAAAAGTAAAAAAATTAAAGATACCGGAAAAACTAAGCTATCTGCAGAAAGAACTTTTGGAGCTGATCGCACAATTAAGCGAATTCTATGACAGGATTGATCTTAAGGAAGAAGAAACTATAACAGAAGAACGGGATCTGTTTTTAAAAAAAATTTCAACATATCAAAAAGAAGCATATAAATTTGCTGAAGATAATGATTTTCTTCCAGAGTTACCTGATGACTTTGACTGGGATGAACAAGAGTTAAGGTTTTTATCAGCAAAGGATCAATCAACATTCAATAAAGCTATGAAGTTAAAGAACGATAAACAATATAAAGAAGCATATGAACTTTTTGAAGGATTATTAAAGCAATATAAGGGGACAATGTTTGAGGGAAGCATATTAACGAATATGGTTGATTGCAGAGAAAACACAAGCAGTGAGATGTCCAAAGAAGATGCTGGTTTAGAGAGCATAGAAATGCTCAATGATTTTATGGGAAGAAAAATATATTCTCCTAGGTTGTATAAAATATTTGAGCAATGGCGAACACTGTTTCAGATGAATAATCATGGGGTGTCTAATTGGTCAATTATTCCAAATGAAGAGTATCTTGATAAACGGTGGACAGTTATAGAAACAATACAAGGATATGTCAAAGAGCATCCAGAAGATATAGAAGCAAAAGCACAGAGCATTATTGTAATAGATCTGCCTCTTGTTAAAAGAGGGCTGCCTATGGGCAATTCAACTATCAATCATTGGGGAAGTTTATTTCTGGATAGGGAGAAGGAACAATGACTGAAGGCGAAAAAGAGGGATTAAGCACATTAATGGGAATATTAATAACAGGTGCAGTAGTAGCTCTTGGCAATTATTTAGATGAACTTCCACATAAAAAGAATGAAGTGAAAGCTCCAGTAATTATCGAAAACAAAGACTCACAAAAAGCATTTGAAAACCAATTTCAGGAAAAAGATATTGTTAAGAAAACGTTTCAAAAAGAATTCACTAAAGCTGTAGAACCAATAAGGAATATTTTGCATAAAAAAGATAATGAAAAAAGCGAGGATTTATGAAAAAACTAATATTATTATTGTTTTTGAGTTTAAGTTTAACTGTAACTGTCTGTTTTGCAGAAGAAGGTTTTAATCCTTTTCCATTGAATACAGGTTCCATATATGAATACGACAGTGAGAATCTTCCGGAAGTATGGTTTTTTCCTGTAGAAGAAGCTAGATGGGATGGGTATGAAGTAACACTGAGTAAATGGTCAATGTTAACAGATTTTCAGAAAGCACAGTTTATTTCCGAAGGGCTAGATCTGCTTATCAGTAAAGGAGTTTTACCTGAACAGGAAGGGGTGGATGTCTGGCGCATGATAATTGCTATGAACCATATGGCTAGTTCAATGGGTAGAAAAGAGCCTCAGGTTGCTATGATTGCTGTGATAAGGGATTTATTGGTTGAAAATTAACCCTGTTTTAATCCCCAATTAAACCGCTTTAAAAACTTATCTGTATGTGTTAAAATAGGAAAAACAGGAAGATGAATGTTTTGCATTTCTTGAATAGAACAAGAGGGGGCAGGTCTAGAATTTTTCACTTTTAACCAATCGGGGTATACATGAAAAAATTCATACAATCTTTTTTAGCAAAGCCATTAGGGATTAAGATTATTTCAACTTTATTTTTTCTTATAGCTCTTTTTTGTTCATGTTTTATCCTAACCTTAGCAGGGATAACAATGTTACCCTTGAGTATAGTCTTTTTTTCTTTGGCATATGGAATATATCAAAAGAGACTTTGGGCGCATGCATGGACAGGTGTATTAATGTTAGCCTGGTTGATCGTAGGAATAAGAGCAACATTATTTACTTATAAAGGAATGGTTGTTGATTTGTTCCCAGATTTAGCTGGTTATGTCGTAGCAATTTTATTTAGCACAATAGTATTTTTTATCATTTCTACTATTCCTATATGTGTACTCTTTTACTTAAAAAATACAAAAGTAAAAGAAGAATTTAAATAATTGAAAGGAATGCCATATGAATAGATACATATCAAATATTGCCTTAGTTTTATGGATGATATTAATGTTTGTTTCTTTTTCAAATGTATTTAGAAATCACATGCTTTCTGATTTTTTTCATACGTGGATTTTCGTTTTACCAATATTATTGCTTTCTAGGAGTGATTCTTTTTTTAAAAGAGCAGCAATAATGGGTGCTTGTGTACTTGTTCCACTATTTTCTATTCCATTTGTAGGATTGCCACCAAGCAGTGGAGATGGAATGGAAATTATGATTAATATGTTTTATGGTCCTGGAATTTGTATCTTTTTTGCGTTTTTATGTTTTCTATTTGGCATTGTATCAAAGCTTATTCCTCAATTTAAAAGTAGGGATCGTAATATAGAACGCATAAGAAATTTTAAAGGAGAATGGATAATCATAATTTTTATAATTACAATAGGCATGTTTTTGATGAAAGAAGAGTATTTTCCATTACATAAAACGCTAAATAAGCCTTTAAGTGTTCCCAAATACGAGATTCATGAAACAGGTAAAACTAAAAAAGTTTATGTCGCATTATTTGAAAATGGATTTGGATATAATTTTGATAAAAATCCAACAGAGGAGCAGGTAGAGAATATATATAAAGAACGAATAGAGCTTAGTTCTAGGACTCCTGCAGTAAAATATGAAAAGCATATCTTTTATGGTGTATATACGGATATTGGAAGAATTCAGATATATAGAAAAAAGATAGGGAGATTTATATTATTATTTGGATATCCCATTTATATATTAATTATGTTTGTGTTCTACGGGCTAACAGCAAAACTAAAACGCTTAGGGCACAAAAAGATAGCACAATCCTAGCACGTTACCAATAAGTCTTTGCGTAAGTATTCTAAATCCAATAGGTTACGCTTGAGGGCATTGTATCCCTCCCTCTCCGCCATATAAGATAAAGGTCCACTAAATTTATTTAGTGGACCTTTTTTATTGGCGGAGAGGGAGGGATTTGAAGGGAGATTTTTTGCCTTTAATTTAGGGAGTTTGCGAACTGG
>JAQVOV010000037.1 GCA_028702395.1 Candidatus Omnitrophota bacterium | reverse complement strand
ATGAAGATAATGCTCTTTTTGTCAAAGGTGATATGGTAGGTAATTCAATGGGATATGGTAAAGGTGCAGGAAGATATCCTACAGCCAGTTCTGTGATGGCAGATATAATTGATATTGCAGGAAATCCTAATATATTTGAAATAAACAAGGCTATGTATGAAAGAGTTCAAGGAAAACCATCATATGAGATCGCTAAGATAGGGGATCTTTTTACAAGATATTATGTTAGATTTGCAACAGTTGATCAAACAGGTGTTCTTGCCAGGATAGCAAGTGTTCTTGCAAAACATAATATAAGTATTTCTACGGTTATTCAAACCCCAAAAACTGTAAGTAAGGAAGTTACTGTAGTAATGCTTATTCATAAAGCTAAAGAACAAAATATGGTCAATGCATTAAAAGAAATAAACAAATTAAAGGTTTCTAAGAAAAAACCTGTGATGATAAGGATCGAAGATTAAGAAAAAGATAAAAGAATAAAGATAAAAGATAAAAGGTTGGATCGTCCTAAAAGAGGTTTTAGTAGGGGCGTATTGCAATACGCCCCTACTAAAAAAAGATAAGATTCCACAATGATAACAGATTTTTTACTTTTAACTTTTTACTTTTACCTTGAATATATTATAAAGGAGCGAAAATGGGTTTAATAGAAAAGTATAGAGAATATTTGCCTGTGACAGATAAAACACCGATCATTTCAATGGAAGAAGGAGATACTCCTCTTATATATGTGCCTTATATAAGTTCTTTGATAGGTGAACAATATGAAGTTTATGTAAAATATGAAGGATTAAATCCTACAGGTTCATTTAAAGATAGAGGAATGACACTTGCTGTTTCCAAAGCTGTAGAAGAAGGTTCAAAAGCTGTTATGTGCGCATCTACAGGAAATACTTCAGCATCAGCTGCTGCTCATGCAGCACGAGCAAATATAAAGTGTATTGTCCTTATTCCTGAAGGATCAATTGCTTTAGGAAAATTAGCGCAGGCAATGATACATGGCGCAAAAGTAATTGCTATAAAGGGGAATTTTGATGATGCTTTAACCCTTGTAAAAAAAATAACAGAACAATATCCTATAACACTGGTTAATTCAATTAATCCATATAGAATAGAAGGCCAAAAAACAGGAGCTTTTGAAATTTGTGATAAGCTTGGAAATGCTCCGGATTTTCATTCTATTCCAGTCGGTAATGCTGGTAATATAACAGCATATTGGAAGGGATATAAAGAATATAAACAGAAAAACAAGATAAATAAATTGCCAAAGATGTTAGGTTTTCAAGCAGCAGGATCAGCACCTATTGTTGAAGGAAAACCCATAAAAGATCCTAAAACACTTGCAACTGCAATTAAGATCGGCAATCCAGCAAGCTGGAAAACTGCAGAAGAAGCGAGAGATCAATCAGGCGGGATCATTGATATTGTTACTGATGAACAGATCATTGAAGCTTATAAACTGCTTGCTGATAAAGAAGGTATCTTTTGTGAACCAGCATCTGCTGCAAGTGTTGCAGGGATAATCAAAAAAGCTAAACAAGGATTTTTTGATAATAGTTCAAGTTCTAACAACAAAAGAAAAACAATAATAGTTTGTATACTAACAGGACATGGACTTAAAGATCCTGATAGAGCTATTGCTTGTGTCGAAAAACCTGTTATTGTTGATAATGATCTAGCGGCAGTTATAAAAGAGATAGGGTTGTAATAGAGTAGGGGCAATTCATGAATTGCCCCTACATAGAAATAAGGAGAACAAAATGAAATACATAGTACTAGTAGGCGATGGTATGGCAGACATTCCTATGGAACAATTCAATGATAGGACTATTCTTGAAATTGCTAATACCCCTTACATGGATAAAATAGTGGAAAGAGGTCGAATAGGGTTGGTTAACACTATTCCTCAAGGAATGTCGCCTGCCAGTGATGTTGCGAATCTTTCTATTATGGGATATGACCCGCTTGTCTATTATTCTGGACGTGGCCCTTTGGAAGCAGCCAACATGGGTATAAATATTACAGCAACTGAGGTAGCTTTTAGATGTAATACTGTTACCATTAGAGATGATCTAATGGAGGATTACAGTGCAGGGCATATTACCACAAAAGAAAGCAAGCTTCTTATCAATAAGATACAAAAAGAACTTGGCAATGATGCAGTTAAGTTTTATCCTGGTATAAGTTATAGGCATTTAGCAATTATTGATGTTGGATCACAGGCTGATGCAAAAAGAATGTGCAAAGTAAAATGCATTCCTCCTCATGACATTTTAGGAAAAAACATCATGAAGTTCCTTCCTAAAGGAAAAGGAGGGGAAATTCTCATTGAGCTTATGAACGAATCTGTAAAGGTCCTTCAGAATGATCCTGTTAATAAAGTAAGAGTTGATCTAGGTGAAAATCCTGCTAACATGATATGGTTATGGGGACAGGGAACACGCCCTGATATGCCTTTATTCAAGGAAAAATTTGGAAGTGACGGTTCTGTCATTTCTGCTGTTGATCTTATAAATGGTATAGGAAAGATAATAGGTCTTGATGTAATAAATGTTCCTGGTGCTACAGGATATTATGATACGAATTATAAGGGAAAAGCGGAATATGCTTTAAAAGCGCTTGAAAACAAGGATTTTGTATTTGTTCATGTTGAAGCACCTGATGAGGCAGGCCATAATGGTGATCTAAGACAGAAGATAAAAGCTATTGAGAATTTCGATAAGCTTGTTGTTGGAACTGTATATGATGCAATGGAAAAAAACAAGAATTTCAGGATAATGGTATTACCGGATCATCCTACTCCTGTTTCTTTACGCTGCCATACAAGTGAACCAGTTCCTTTTGCGATCGCAGGAAAAGATGTTCCTAAAGATGATGCATGTGTTTTTAGTGAAGCATCTGCGTTAGCAAGTAATTTTCGTATTGAACAAGGTTGCAAGGTAATAGAATATCTTTTTTCTCTTTCTGTGAAAGCTTAAATAAATGGTACAGCTCTTAGTTTTACTTTTATTTTTATTTTTTTGTTTTGGAAGATTTGTCTATGCTAAAAAGGTAGAACGGATCTTTGATATTGATCCGAACAGAAAAACACCGGCACATACAAAGTATGATGCGATCGATTTTGTTCCTGCAAAACATTGGACAATATTGTTTGGTCACCATTTTTCTTCTATTGCAGGAGCAGCTCCGGTCATTGGTCCTATATTGGCTATTTGCTGGTGGGGATGGGGCCCTGCAGTTATATGGGTTTTGCTTGGGAGTGTTTTTCTTGGAGGTGTACACGATTTTTGTTCATTGATAATATCTGTAAAACATGGTGGCTGCAGTATTGCTGATATTGCAAGCAAACATTTAACCAAGAATGCCAAAACAATATTTCTAATATTTTTATGGTTTACATTGATACTTATTGTTGCAGTTTTTGCAAGTGTTTGTGCAAAAACATTGGTTGTTTCTCCAAATATCGTAGTTCCATCAATAGGACTTATTCCTTTGGCTTTAGTAGTAGGATTTTTGATGAATTACAAAGGATGGTCACAATTATGGGTCTCTATAATAGGTGTTGCTGCTCTTGTTCTTTTGATGATAATAGGGCATTATTTTCCGTTAGCAATTAATGTGCAGGATCCTATACTTCTATGGAAAATAATTTTGTTCATATATGCATTAATAGCAAGCATTTGTCCTGTTCAAATACTTTTACAGCCAAGAGATTACTTGTCTAGTTTTTTAATGTTTTTTGGTATTTTCTTCGGGTATGCAGGTATTATGTTTTTCAGTAATAGTATAAATCTTCCTTTTTTTATAGGGTATACTGCAAAACCCGATAATTTGAATTTATTTCCTTTTTTGTTCGTAACGATCGCATGTGGAGCAATAAGCGGATTTCATTCAATAGTTTCAACAGGAACATCTTCTAAGCAGCTAGCGAATGAAAAAGATGCTATAAATATTGGTTATGGGGCAATGATAGCAGAAGCTATATTGGCAGTTATGACCATCATAATTGTAATTGTAGGCTTTGATAAAATGGAAACTTTGCAGGTAATGATATCAAATAAAGGCCAGGGGCCGATATCAGCTTTCGGGTATAGTTATGGAGCTATTACAAAAAGATTCTTGGGAAGCTATGGATATATTTTTGCAATAACATTGCTCAATGCTTTTATTCTCACAACTTTAGATACAGCAACTAGGTTATGTAGATATATTACGCAAGACCTTTTTTCTAT
This sequence comes from Candidatus Omnitrophota bacterium, assembly GCA_028702395.1. Taxonomy (GTDB): domain Bacteria; phylum Omnitrophota; class Gorgyraeia; order JABMRN01; family JABMRN01; genus JAQVOV01. Next base: position 8,582 of record JAQVOV010000037.1, on the reverse strand, counting down.
AAAGGATAGATATTTTGCAACTATAATTGTTGTGGTATTTGCTGGCTGGCTTTCAATAAGTGGTAAATGGGAACAGCTTTGGCCTCTTTTCGGAGCTGCAAATCAGCTTATTGGTGCACTTTCATTGATAGTTATCTCAAGTTGGCTTCTTGTAAGAAAAAAGCCTGTGTTATTTACACTAATACCAATGTTTTTTATTCTTATAGTTGCAATGGGAGCACTTTTATATCAGTTGTCAGGTTTTTTAAAAACCGGGGAATATGTCCTTTTTATCATAGATATTATTTTGTTTTTGTTATCAGGTTTTGTTTTTATTGATGCTGCTAAGTCTACAGTAGCTGTCGTAAGGAGTCGTAAATAAAGAAGCCAGTGGCCAGAGGCCAGAAACCAGAACAGTCTATTTGACTTTTCTGGCAGCTGGTTACAGACTGCTGACCTCCAGTAAATAAGGAGAAAGAATGGCACGAAAAAAGTTAGTGGTACAAAAATTCGGTGGTTCAAGTGTTGCAAATGTTGAAAGGATACTCAACGTTGCAAGAAGAGTGGTTGAAACAAAGAAAAAAGGGAATAATGTTGTTGTTGTCGTTAGTGCTCTAGGAGACACTACGGATGAGCTTATAGAGCTTGCAGCTAAGATCACAGATTCTCCGTCTGAGAGAGAATTGGATATGCTTATGTCTACAGGAGAACAGATCTCAATTTCACTCCTTGCAATGGCTATACATAAGTTAGGAATTGGTGCTATCTCTCTGACAGGTCAGCAGGTAGGGATCGCTACGGATAAAGTTCATACTAAAGCACGAATAGAAAAAATAGAGACTAAACGGATAGAAAAAGAACTGCAAAAACATGGGATCGTTATTGTTGCAGGTTTTCAGGGGATAACGCCTGAAAATGAAATTACAACTTTAGGCAGAGGTGGATCAGACATGTCGGCAGTCGGTCTTGCTATAGCTTTAAAAGCAGACGTATGTGAGATATTCACAGATGTCGAAGGTATATATACAACAGATCCTAGGATAGTAAAGAATGCAAGAAAACTTAAACAAATATGTTATGAAGAAATGCTTGAAATGGCTTCTATGGGAGCACAGGTCATGCAGGCAAGAAGCATAGAAGCTGCCAGCAAATTCAATATACCATTACACGTAAGAAGCTCTTTTTCTGAAAAAGAGGGAACAATTATTTCTAAGGAGGTAAAATCAATGGAAGGTGTAGTTGTTAGAGGAGTTACGTTGAATAAAAGTGAAGCGAAGATCACAATATGCAAAGTTCCTAATAAACCAGGTCTTGCGGCAAAGATATTTGAAACACTTGGAAAAGCAAATATAAATGTTGATATGATAATACAGAACATTTCAGAAACAGGTGCTACAGATATTTCTTTCACTGTTATAAAAGATGATCTTAACAAAACCTTGAAGGTTGCAAAAGATCTGTGTGAAAAGATAAAAGCTGCCGGAGTAATATCAGATGCTGATGTAGCAAAAATATCAGTAGTCGGTATTGGCATGAGAAGTCATTCCGGTGTTGCAGCTAAGATGTTCAAGACATTAGCTGATGAGAAAATAAATATTGAGATGATATCTACCAGTGAAATAAAAATATCATGTGTTGTAGGTAAAGCAGGGGCAGAAAAAGCAGTAAAGGCTTTGCATAAAGCGTTTGGACTGCATAAAGCGAGTTAATTAATATTTAGCTGTCAGCTCTCAGCTTCCAGCTATCAGCAAAAAGAATATTCCAAAAAAGTTTTTACTGAACTTTTTTTTTGGAACGCTCTACAGGCTGACAGCTGATAGCTGATGGCTAATAGCTATAAGGGAGAGTAAATATGAAAAAAATAGAGATCTATGATACCACATTACGTGACGGTGCACAAACAGAAGGTATCTCTTTTTCTGTAAATGACAAATTAAGGATCACGGAGAAACTTGATGAACTTGGAGTACATTTTATCGAAGGAGGCTGGCCTGGAGCTAATCCTAAAGATATAAGTTATTTCCATCAAGTAAAAAAAATTAAATTGGTCAATGCAAGAATAGCTGCTTTTGGTTCTACGAAAAGAAGTGAAGTTAAACCTGAAAATGATATAGTACTTAAAGGCCTTATAGCTTCAAAAGCAAATGTTATTACAATATTCGGTAAAGCTTGGGATCTTCAGGTCAAAGATGTTTTGAAAACATCTTTGGATGAGAACCTGAAAATGATAGAAGCTTCTGTGAAGTATCTTAAAAGTAACGGGAAATTCGTTCTTTTTGATGCAGAACATTTTTTTGATGGATATATTGCAAACAGAGGTTATGCTTTAAAAGCTTTAAAAGCAGCCCAAAATGGAGGCGCAGATAGAATAGTATTGTGCGATACTAATGGCGGAACTATAACCTCAACGGTTTTTAATGCAGTTATCGAAGCAGGGAAAGAAGTTAAAACACCTCTTGGCATACATGTTCATAATGACTGTGAACTTGCAGTTGCAAATTCAATAGCAGCAGTAGAAGCTGGAGCTATACATGTGCAGGGAACAATGAATGGATATGGTGAAAGATGCGGTAATGCTAATTTAGCATCGATAATCCCTATTTTAAAATTAAAACTTGGAATTGATTGCATTTCAGACATTGCTTTAAAAGAACTGACAGAAACCTCAAGATTTGTCGCAGAGATATGTAATATGAAACAGGAAGATTCTCAGCCTTTTGTAGGTTCAAGAGCTTTTGCTCATAAAGCAGGCATACATGTTAATGCGATACTCAAGAATTCAAGAAGCTATGAGCATGTAGCTCCTGAAAAGGTAGGGAATAAAAGAAGACTTGTTGTTTCAGAACAAGCAGGACGCTCGAGTATCAAAAGAAAAGCGGAAGAACTTAACATAAAACTGGATACATCTAAAGACCAAGAAGCTAAAATACTTAACAGTTTAAAAAAACTTGAAAGTGAAGGATACCAATTTGAAAGTGCAGAAGCTTCCTTAGAACTTTTTATGAACAGATCAATGAAGAAGTTCAAAGATTTTTTTCAGATGCAAGGGTTTAGAGTTATTACTGAAAAAAAGGGAAGATCAAAAGTAGAAACAGAAGCAACAGTTTCTGTTAAAGTTGGAGAACATAAAGAAACCATGTTGGCACATGGTGACGGTCCTGTTAATGCACTTGATAGTGCACTACGAAAAGCTTTAAAAGATTTTTTTCCAAGTTTAAATGAAATGCATTTGTCAGATTTCAAAGTAAGGGTACTTGATGAAAAATCCGCAACTGCAGCAAAGGTAAGAGTCCTTATCAAATCACAGGATAAACATGATTCATGGTGGACAATAGGTGTTTCAGAGAACATTATTGAGGCTAGTTGGAAAGCTTTGATAGACTCAGTGGAGTATAAATTGTTCAAGGATTCGAAGAGTTAATATGAGAATAAGATAAAAGATAAAAGAACAAAGATAAAAGGGTGGAACGTTCTCAAAGAGGTTTTCGTAGGGGCGTATTGCAATACGCCCCTACAAAAAAAAGAGCCCATAAGGATAAATAGATTCCCCCTTTTTTACTTAGAGTTTATAAAGGAGTTAAATGAGTAACGCATATGATCCTAAAGAGGTTGAACAGAAAATATACGCTCTTTGGGAAAAAAATAAATTCTTTCATGCAAAAACAGGAACTGATAAGAAAAAATATTCAGTAGTTATCCCTCCGCCTAATGTAACAGGTATATTGCATATGGGACATGCTTTAAATAATACTATACAGGATATTTTGGTAAGGTATAAGAGAATGCAGGGATTTGAGGTTTTATGGATGCCTGGTACAGATCATGCAGGTATCGCTACTCAAAATGTTGTAGAGAAAAAACTAAAAGCAGAAAAAAAGAGAAAAGAAGATCTGGGCAGAGAAAAGTTCATAGAAAATGTCTGGCAATGGAAAGAAAAGTACGGCTCTACTATAATCAATCAATTAAAAAGACTTGGTTGTTCTTGTGATTGGGATAGAGAAAGATTTACAATGGACGAGGGACTTTCAAATGCTGTTAAAGAAGTATTTGTTGATCTTTATAACAGAGATCTTATTTACAGAGGAACCTATATAATCAATTGGTGTCCGAGATGCAGAACAGCCTTAAGTGATGAAGAAGCAGAGCACATGGATATTGATGGAGCATTTTATCATATAAAGTATCCGATAATAAGAAAAAATCAACAAGGTAATCCCACAAAAGATGATTATGTCGTTGTTGCAACAACGCGTCCTGAAACAATGCTCGGTGACGTTGCAATATGCGTTAATCCCAAAGATAAAAGATATAAACATCTTAAAGATGCCCAAGAAGTGACCCTTCCTATACTTAATAGAAAATTAAAGATCATTTTTGATGAAGAGGTTGACGTTGAAGTAGGTACAGGGGTTTTAAAAGTAACACCTGCACACGATCCGGTTGATTTTGAATTAGGGAAAAAATATGGATTGGAAGAGATAAACGTGATGAATGAGGATGCTACTATAAATGCTATTGGCGGTGAGTTTGAAGGGATGGATAGATTTGAAGCAAGAGAAGCTATTATAAACAAGCTTAAACAAATGGGATTATTTGTTAAATCAGAGGTACATAGGCATGCTGTTGGCCATTGTTATAGGTGTAATACTATGGTTGAACCAAGACTTTCTCCTCAGTGGTTCGTTAAGATGAAACCATTAGCGGTTCCTGCAATTAAAGCAGTTGAAAAAGATGAGATCAATTTTTATCCTAAAAGATGGGAAAAAGTATATTTGAATTGGATGAATAATATTCGGGACTGGTGTATTTCAAGACAGATATGGTGGGGACATAGGATACCTGTTTATTATTGTCAGAATTGTTATGACGATAAAGATCTTACAGATAATAGACGAGGCGTAATAGTTTCAAAAACAAAACCTGAAAAATGTCCTGAGTGTAAAGGCACAGATATAAAACAGGAAGAAGATGTTCTGGATACATGGTTCAGTTCATGGTTATGGCCTTTTTCAACAATGGGCTGGCCTCAAAAAACAAAAGAACTCCATGAGTTTTATCCGACCAGTATGCTTGCAACTGCACAGGATATAATTTTTTTCTGGGTAGCAAGAATGATAATGGCAGGATATGCTTTTATGGGTAAAGCCCCTTTTAAAGATATTTATATACATGGTATTGTCAGGGATGATAAAGGCAGAAAGATGTCAAAATCAATAGGAAATATCATAGATCCGCTCGATATTATTGATAAGTTCGGAACAGATGCATTGAGATTCAGTATTATTTCTATCACAGCACAAGGACAGGATATTTTCTTGTCAGAAAAAAAATTCGAAGTAGGACGCAATTTTGCCAATAAACTATGGAATGCATCCAGATTTGTTAAAATGAACCTTAAAGAAGATGTTATCGGCGTATCTTTAGAGGATCTTGTTAAGTGCGGAAAATTGAATTCTGCTGATAGGTGGATAATAAGCAGATTTTATAAAACAGCTGATGAAGTCTCCAAATATCTAGAGACATATAAACTTAATGATGCTGCAAATAGAATATATGAGTTTGTATGGCATGAATTTTGTGATTGGTATCTTGAAATGTCAAAACTCACTATTGAACAGAAAAACACGCAGGTAGTTTTATATAATATCCTGGAAATGTCCCTTAGAATAATGCATCCTATTATGCCGTTCATAAGTGAAGAAATATGGCAAGGTCTGCCTAAAGAAGAAGATGCTAAAATATCTATTATGGTGTCGCTATGGCCTAAAAGCAAGAAGAAAATGAAAGATACGGTGATAGATAAGAAGATGGCTTTGATAATAGAGATCATACAAACAGTACGCAATATCAGAGCTAATTGGAAAATAGAACCTGTGAAATTCATTGATATAGCTATTAAAGTAACACAAGATGAAGAAGTGGATATGATAAGAGATAATCAGATCTATATTAAAAGGCTGGCAAGAGTTGAGAACATCACAGTTAGTACAACAGTAGAAAAACCTGAACATGCAGGGGTTGCGGTCATAGGTGATCTTGAGCTTTTTGTCCCGCTTAAGGGAGTAATAGATATAGATAGGGAAAAACTAAGGCTTAATGACCTTATAGATGAACTAAAGAAGAAATTAAATCTTGTTAGTGATAGACTGGAAAAAGGTGATTTTGTAAATAAAGCACCTGAAAAGATAGTAAATATGGAAAAGGAAAGAAAAAACGTTCTTGAAACAGAGATCTCAGGACTCGAGAAGAACTTAGCGCAATTATAAACGAGTTAATATAAAAGTTAAGTAAAAAGGAAAAAGTATAGATGGTTTAGAAGACAATTTTAGTGAGTTTTTCGTAGGGGCCGTCGCCCTCGACGGCCCTAAAGAAGGATAAAAATGAAGTTTTGTTAGGGCCATTGTGGGCAATGGCCCCTACAGAGACTATCTAAGGTTTTGTTGTAAAGTAATTTATTTGGCAAAAAAAGTTTTGAGGAAAAAATGAAAAAACGTTTACAAGTTGTAGTAGCGCACGCAGGTATATGTTCACGCCGTAAAGCCGCAGAGATCATTGAGGGAGGAAAAGTTCTGGTCAATAATGAACTTGTCACAGAAAAAGGGTTTTCTGTAGACCCCCAAAAGGATATTATTGAGGTAAACGGTAGGAACATCGCAGCAGAAAAGGTAAAAGCTTATTATTTGTTGAACAAACCCAAAGGATGTGTCACTACAGTTTCTGATGATAAAGGCAGAAAAACAGTGATGGATTATCTTCCTAGGACAAAATTCAGGGTTTATCCTGTTGGTAGGCTTGACAAGGAAACAGAAGGCGCACTTATTCTTACAAATGATGGAGAACTTGCCAATAAACTTATGCATCCAAATTATGGAATAACAAAAATTTATCTTGCAGAAGTGAAAAAGCCGTTTGACCCTGCCCAAAAACAACGTTTAGAGAAAGGTGTTATTCTGGAAGGAAAAAGAACGATACCTTGCAAGATAGATGTAATAAACACAAAAAGGAATTCGGTCATACTCAAGATAGAACTTCATGAAGGTAAAAAACGCCAAATAAGGCGCATGATGGAAAGAGTTGATTGTTATGTCATATCTCTTAAAAGGATTTCCTATGGCGGTATATCTCTTAAAGGGCTTAGTTCAGGACAGTGCAGACTTTTAGCTAAAAGAGAAGTTGATATGCTTAAGGCTGCTTGTAGTTTGTAACCGAATAAATTGTAAATTAGCTTTCAGCGATCAGCTGTCAGCTATTAGCATTTGGAAGTGTCCTAAAAGCATATTAGGAAAACTTTTTTTAGAACGTTTCTTTGCTGAAACAGGCGTGTATGTTGTTAAAGAGTTCATAGGGTGTTGTGACCAGAAACCAGAGACCAGAAACCAGGATAAATTGATTTAAAGATAAACGTTTATATACTGTCCTGGTCTCTGGTCACTGGTCTCTGGTTTCTAAATGCTATAAAGGAATCAAAATGCAGTTAGACAAAGAACGTGTTTTAAAGATCATTCATGCAGCTATCAAGGAAGATATGCCTTTAGGGGATATAACTACTGATAATGTTATTTCATCTGATAAAAGTACAAAAGCAGTTATTGTTGCTAATGAGGAGTTTGTTTTATGCGGTATCAACATTGCAGAATGGATATTAAATGAGATCAATAACGAAATAGCCTTTAAACCTATGTTTAAAGATGGCCAGACGGTTTTTGCCGGTCAGGAAATAGCTTTTATCCAAGGAAATGCAAGGGGGATCTTAAAAGCAGAAAGGTCAATGCTTAACTTTATTTCCATTTTAAGCAGTATATCTACAAAAACAAGAAAATATGTCGATAAAGTCAAATCCTATCAGACAAAGATATTAGACACAAGAAAAACCATTCCACTTTTAAGATATCTTCAGAAATATGCTGTTTTTATCGGTGGTGGAACAAATCATAGAATGTCATTGAGCGATATGGTCATGATAAAAGATAATCATATTGCAATTGAAAAAAAACAACTAAATATTGAAAATATAAGAACTCGTGTCCAAACTAATATTAAAATAGAGGTTGAAGTAGATTCTTTAGAACAATTCCGAGATATTATTATCCAAAAACCAGATATTATATTGCTTGATAATATGAATGTTGATACAGTTTGTAAAGCCGTTGATATGAGAAATGATTTCTTCAATAACACAGATTGGCATGTTCTTCTGGAAGCATCCGGAGGGATGGGTATTGATAATATAGAAAATTATGCTAAATCCGGAGTTGATATGATATCAGTTGGGGCTCTTACAGATGAGATCAAAGGGGTTGACGTTTCTTTGAATTTTATTGTCTAAAATGAATTTTATTAAAAGCGTTATGCGTTAATGTGTAATGCGTTACTGAGCCTTGTGTCAATGTGTACTGCGTAGTGCGCATGCTGTGGAAAACTAGAACATTACGTTTCTTAGTTTACTCATGACACAGTACACCTTACACAGTACCCATATACGCATACAACGGAGAAGTTATATGAGCATACCAAAAATAATATTTATCCTGCCATGCTTTAATGAAGAGGGGATCCTGCATGATACTATAAGTAAAATGGAGACAGTATTAAAAGGACTTATA
>JAQVOV010000036.1 GCA_028702395.1 Candidatus Omnitrophota bacterium | reverse complement strand
GTTTATCCACCTATTAACAGCATCAAGATAAGCTTTTACACTTGCCTCAATTATATCTGTTGAAGTTCCACGACCTGTTACGTCTCTGTCTTTAGCTGTATATCTAAGCGTAACTTCTCCAAGTGCATCTTTCCCTCGAGAAACAGAACTAAGTCTATAATCAGAAAGTTTCCCTTTTATCTTTGTTATATTATCAATAGCTTTACAACATGCATCAACAGGACCATCTCCTTTTGAAACACCGGTTATATTTTTACCATCCTTAATAAGAATAACTTTTGCTTTAGGAGATATCTTGTTACCACTATTTGCCTCAAAAGAAAATAGCTTATAAGTTTCTTTTTTCTCTGTAGAAAGTTCATCTTCAACTATTGTAGCAAGATCAACATCAAAGACTTCTTTCTTCTTATCAGCAAGACTTTTAAACTTTTTAAATGCATTATCAAGTTCTTTATCATCTAACACATATCCTAATTTCTTAAAACGCGCTTTAAGTGCATGACGACCTGAATGTTTTCCTAAAACCAAATTTGTTCCGCCAAAACCCACATCTTCAGGTTTCATTATTTCATATGTAGACTGGTGTTTTAACATCCCATCCTGATGTATACCTGATTCATGACTAAAAGCATTCTGTCCTATTATAGCTTTATTCCTTTGCACATATAATCCTGTTAAATTGCTGACAAGTTTTGATGTTTTATAAAGTTCTTTTGTTCTAATATCACTGCTTATACCTTTAAATATATCTTTTCTCGTCTGTATAGCCATCACGATCTCTTCCAATGCTGCATTACCTGCCCTTTCACCAATACCATTAATCGTACATTCAACTTGTCTTGCACCATTAGCTATTGCTGATAAAGAATTTCCTACAGCCAAACCTAGGTCATTATGACAATGAATACTAATTATCCCTTTTCCTATGTTTGGGACATTATTCATAATACCTTTTATCAAAGCTCCAAATTCTGCAGGCTCACTATACCCTACAGTATCAGGAATATTAATAGTTGTTGCACCTGCTTTAATAGCCTCTTCAACTATTTTATACAAAAAATCCGGTTCAGTTCTTGAAGCATCTTCAGGAGAGAATTCAATATCTCCTGTTAAATTCCTTGCATATTTAACAGCGTTCACTGCTGTTTCAAGGATCTCTTCTTTTGCTTTACCTTTGAATTTATATTTTCTATGTATCTTTGATGTTGCTATAAAAACATGTATCCTGGGATGTTTCGCCTTTTTAACAGCTTCATATGCAGAATCAATATCTGTAGTTATGCTCCTTGCAAGAGCACAAACAATACTTTTCTTTATATGTTTAGCAACCTGCACTACACCTTGAAAATCATCAGGGCTTGATATAGGAAACCCTGCTTCAATAACATTAACACCAAGAGATTCTAACTGATATGCGATCTCTAACTTTTTTTTGTTATTTAGACTCGCACCCGGACATTGTTCCCCGTCTCTTAAGGTTGTGTCAAAAATTATTACTTTATCTTTTTTCATTGTTGCTCCGCTCCAAGACAAAAGATTAAAGATGAAAATCTTTTTTTCTCTGTGGAATCTTTTATGTAGGGGCGAAAAATTTTTCGCCCCTACATAACCTCCTTTAGGAAGTTCCACACTTTTATCTTTGTTCCCTGCCTGCCGGCAGGCAGGTTTTATCTTTTTTCTTCGCTTTACGCTTCTTTCGTCCAAGGCATCATATCTCTAAGCTGCTTGCCAACTTTTTCGATCAAAATATTATCATCTGCTTTTGATAAAGCATTGAAATTCGGTCTGCCTTGTTCATTTTCTTTTATCCAATTCCTTGCAAATTCGCCTGACTGTATTTCAGATAGGATCTTCTGCATTTCTTCCCTTGTTTTATCATTTATTATTCTTGGTCCTACAGCAAGATCTCCCCACTCTGCAGTATCAGAAATATTCTTTCTCATACCTTGTATCCCTCGTGAGAACAGAAGATCTGTAATGAGTTTGAGCTCATGTAAACATTCAAAATAAGCTATTTCAGGTTGATACCCTGCCTTTACTAAAGTATCAAATCCTGCTTTTACCAAAGCTGTTGCTCCACCGCACAGAACTACCTGTTCACCAAAAAGATCTGTTTCAGTCTCTTCTTTAAATGTAGTTTCAATAACTCCGCCTCTTGTCCCGCCTATACCTTTTGCATAAGCAAGTGCAAGATCCATTGCTTTACCTGTTGCATCCTGATATATAGCAACAAGACATGGAACTCCTTTACCTTCTTCAAACTGTGTTCTTACAAGTGCCCCAGGTCCTTTTGGAGCTACCATAAAAACATCTATATCTGCTCCAGGAACAATACCTTTAAAATGGATATTAAACCCATGTGAAAACACAAGCGCTTTTCCTTTGCTCATGTGTTTTGCTATAAAATTATTGTATACCTTTGCCTGAACATGATCCTGAGTAAGGATCTGTATGATATCAGCTTTTTTTGCTGCTTCGTCGACACTTATAGGTTTAAAGCCATCTTTTTTTGCTTTTGCATAATTCTCAGTACCTTCTAATTCTGATACTATGACATTAACACCTGAATCCCTTAAGTTTAGGGCTTGTCCGCTGCCTTGTGCACCATATCCAATAATTGCTATGGTCTTTCCTTTTAAAACATTTAAATCTGCATCTTTGTCGTAATAGATCTTTGCCATTTTTCTTTCTCCTTGATTGCGTCAATGAGTTTTGTGTCTTGTGTCTTGTGTCTGCTGTAGAAACCTTTATTTGGTTTTCCACAAAAGACTCATGACTCATGACTCATGACTCATAAACTCGTTTTAGTTCTCTCGTTTCTCCCCCTCAGTTTGAATTGCTATTTTACCTGTTCTAACAACTTCTTTTATTCCAAAAGGTCTGAGAAGTTCTATTATAGAATTTATCTTTTTTGTATCGCCTGTCTCTTCAATAGTTATAGTGTTCTTTCCTACATCGAGTATTTCTGCTCCCATTGTATGAATAACCCGCATAATATCATCTTTGGTCTTTGATGTAACTTTAATATTTATAAGAACAAGTTCTCTTTCTTCATATTGTCTGTTAGTAAGATCAATGACTTCAACAACATCAATAAGCTTATTAAGCTGTTTTTTTATCTGTTCCAATATCTTCTCATCAGCAATAACAACTATTGTCATACATGAAATTGTCGGGTCTTCTGTTTCACTTACAGCTAAAGAATGGATATTAAATCCTCTTGCACTGAAAAGTCCTGCAATGCGTGCTAAAACACCGAATTTATTTTCCACAATAACTGTTAATGTGAATTTATCTACTTTACCTTTTTTCATTTATTCTCCTCTATATAATGCTTAAGTAAAAAGGCAAAAGTAAAAAGGAAAAAATCTGTTATCATTGCGGAATCTTTTCTTTGTAGGGGCGTATTGCAATACGCCCCTACAAAAACTCTTTTAGAACGTTCCGCCCTTTTACCTTTTTACTTTTTACTTTTTCCTTGCAAATTCCTATTAACTCACTTTATGCGCAATTCGGCTCATCCCAATGCAGCATATTGTGAAGAGCTTCACCTGCAGGAACCATAGGATAAACATTTTCCTCAGGCTCTACTACAAATTCCATTACAACAGGTCCATTGTATTTTAATGAATCTTTGATCGCTTTATTAACATCTTCTTTTTTTGTTATCCTTATACCTTTTGCTCCATAACTTTCTGCAAGTTTAACAAAATCAGGACAGTATTTGCCTTTTGCAAGACATGTATGAGAATATCTCTTATTGTAAAAAAGTTCCTGCCACTGACGTACCATACCAAGACAACCATTGTTCAATATTGCTATTTTTACAGGAATATTCTCAATAACAGCTGTTGCAAGCTCTTGTGAGTTCATCTGTATGGACCCATCTCCTGCTATAACGAAAACTTTTTTATCAGGACACCCAAGCTGTACACCAAGTGATGCGGGAAAACCAAATCCCATTGTCCCTAATCCTCCGCTAGATATAAATGTTCGCGGTTTTGTGTAATTATAAAACTGAGCTGCCCACATTTGGTGTTGCCCAACTTCAGTTACGATTATTGCTTCACCCTTCGTGATTTCATCTATCTGCTCAATAACATATTGAGGTCTAAGTTTATTATCCTTGCTATAAGTTAAAGGCATTTTCTTTTTCCAACAATCAATAGTTTTAAGCCACTCCTCTGTATCAGCCTTTTTTACTATCTTATTAAGCTCCGTAAGAATTTGTTTTGCACATCCAACTATAGGAATATCAACTTCAACATTTTTACTTACACTTGCAGGGTCAATATCAATATGTGCTATTGTTGCCTTTGGCGCAAACAGTTCTAATTTCCCTGTAACCCTATCATCAAAGCGAGAACCAATTGATATCAAAAGATCTGACTCCTGAATAGCATGATTTGCATATGCCGTTCCATGCATGCCAGGCATACCTAAGCTTAATCTATCTGTTTCAGGAAAAACACCTAAAGCCATTAAAGTTGTAGTAACAGGTATTTGAGTTTTTCTAACAAACGTTGTAAGTTCCTCTGATGAATTGGATAAAATTATTCCACCGCCTGCATATATAACAGGTTTTTGGGAATTTGCTATTGCTTTAGCGAGCTTTTCTATCTGTCCTGTATGCCCTTTATATTTAGGGTTATAACTCCTCATATGAACTTCTTTCGGATATTTAAACTCTGTTAAAGCATTTTGAACATCAACAGGAATATCAACTACAACAGGTCCTGGTCTACCGGTCCTGGCAATATGAAAAGCTTCCTTCATTGTCTTAGCAAGTTCTTTGACATCTTTAACAAGAAAATTATGTTTTGTTATAGGCCTAGTAATACCTGTAATATCTGCTTCCTGAAAAGCATCATTACCGATCAAATGTGTCTTAACTTGACCTGTTATTGCCACCATAGGAATAGAATCCATGTAAGCTGTTGCTATACCGGTAACCAAGTTCGTTGCACCTGGTCCTGAGGTTGCAAGACAAACACCTACTTTTCCTGTTGCACGGGCATACCCATCAGCTGCATGTACAGCACCCTGTTCATGGCGAGGAAGAATAAGTTTAATGGCTTTTTCATCATATAACTTATCGAAAATAGGAATAACCTGTCCGCCAGGATACCCAAAGATAATATCTATATTTTCTTTTTTAAGACATTCCAATAATATTTGTGAACCTGTTAACTGCATGATTTTTCCTTTATATTATATAATATGATTTTTTATTTCGGAGGGTCAGTATATCATATTAACGGATTTTGTCAAGAAAAAGGCACGTTTTCACCATAAAAGAGACAGCCACGAGCTACGCGCCGCGAGCCGCGAGCTAAAGGAACGTTCTAAATAGCTTTTTGTAGTGGCGCGGCTTCAGCGCCCTAAAACAAAGTGAAAAGGCTCGTAGATCGCTCTTGCGTAGCACGTAGCTCAAATACAGTTTTCCACAGCTGCCTCATGACTCACGACACAGTACTCAAGACTCAATCTTACGCAGCTACAGCTATCAGCTCAGACTGAAGTATATAACGCTCATAAGCTTCATTCATACTGATCATAGCCACAGGATCCAATATCTGAATGAGTTTCTCAGGATCACCTTCTGCTGTTAATACAGAAAAAAGAATATCACTAAATCTGAAAAGTCCTTTACTTCTATTGTCAACACCTGAAATATTCAATAATATCAGAGGAACTTTTGAAGCGCATTCCAAAGAATTTAATTTATTCTCATGGGTTTTTACTAATGCCAATATATTCTCTTGCTTTATTCCTTTTGCTGATAAAAGTCTTATAAGAGTATCTATTTCACTTCCTATATTATCTTGTGAAACAGAGCTTAGCATAGTATCTTTTTTTGAGATAATTGTTACCTTTGTTCTTCCTCTTGATAAACTTTCGATCTTTTGAGCAAAATCTTTCGCTGGTTTTTCATAAACAGTATCGTTAACATATAAAACCAAATTACCGTCATACAAAAGACCTTTTTCACTTACCAGATCTTCAAAAGCATCATCAGTATCAGCAAAAACGGCTTTTGCGAATATGTCATCTGCATATAGAACAAGGGCATTTTTTTTTGTTTTTTCCATGTGAAGTGCCTCTGCTTTTTGATATTCAGGAACATATATTGCGAACTTTTGAAAATTCTCAAAAAACTCTACCCATTGACCATTATAGCTCACATAACCTTTTTCTATTTTTTTATCTGAAGTTTTTTGCAAAGCTATCATATATACATCATAACTTTTTTCAGGTCTTTTGAATAGATATGCATATGAAGTCATGTTCTCTCTCATTAGTTTATCGCAAATATCCGAATAAATACCTTCTAGTTCAGTTTCTTTTGGGGCAGCAAAGCTGATGATCATCGTACCATTGACATTAAGCTGGTCATAAAGATTCGCAAATGCTTTTACAGGATCTTTTAAATATTGAAAAACAAAAAATGAAGTTATGAGGTCTGCTTTTTGAGGCAGTTCTATCAAAGAAATATCTCCTTTTAGAAAAGTGTAATTTTCAGGAGAATCAATATCCAATCTATCAATAATATCTATACCATAAACTTTCGTATCAGGATACATTTCTGCTGCAGAAATAGCTGCCATACCATTTCCGCATCCGGCATCAATATATACTCTTGCTTTTGAAAGAGCATCTGAAAAGGTATTCTCACAACCGATCTTTCGTACTATCCCATCATATTCGGAAATGGATCTTTCTTTGTCCCAATCATATTTGTTTTCCATCTCGATCATCTGCTGTTCAGAGTTTTCTGCTTCTGGTTTTTTATTCACATCGGATACCACAGGTTCGTGCTTTACTGGATCTGCTTTTTTATTTTGAGGTAATACCACGTCTTCACTTTTAACAGTTTCAGTGATATTTTCTATTTCATCTGTTACTGAAATAAACCCCTTTAAAAGATCTTTTTTAAGATTTTCCATTTCTTCTTTTGTGCTCTTTAATGGTATTGTCTTAAACAAGAATTTACTGAAATGCGTTCTAAATCTCGCAATGCTACCATTAAATCTTTTTTCTAAAACAGACAACAAATGGCTGTAAATTTCAGGGGTCTTTTCCATGCCAAACATGTCAATTATAATATAATCAATAAATTCCTGCTGTTTTTGTTCTAATGTTTTCACAGGTTTTTTAGGCTCTTTTATTTTCCGTTCAGTCTGATCAGGAAGATTTTTATCTAATTCCGTTTTAGCTGCTTCTTTTTTACTCATTCTTTTTGTTTCATGTTTTTCGCGAACAGTGATCTCTTCTGCTTGAATATTTTCAAAATCTTCCCTTCTGTCTTTTTCAGGAAGCATTATTTCTTTTTCTTTTTCCGGTAAAATGATATGCGCTTTATCATTCTGTTCACTAAAGATCTTTTGTAAGACCTGTTTAGCTTTTTTTGCTCCATGAACTAAAATGATCTGATGCGCCTTTACTCTATTCATAAAAGATAATAATTCCAACTGATCAGCATGTGCAGAAAAAGAACATTTATATACTTTTGCATTTACATGGATATTTCTGCCTTCATTTTTAACATGGGCTCCTCTTTTTAGCTTTCCAAGTTTTCCTCCTAGAGTACCTTCTGCCTGATATCCTACTAAAATTATCGCATTATTCACATTTGATGCCATTTTTTCAAAATAGTGTAAAGAGCGTCCCCCTGAAAGCATACCTGAGCCTGCAATGATTATACTAGGACTTCTTTGATTCATTACCTTTTCTCTCATATCCCTTCTTACTTCATGGATATTTCCTTCTCTATTAAAAAATAATTTGCCGTTATCCTCGATTAAATACCTCATGTTTTCAGGTAATAATTCATCCTTATACTCTTCGTATATTTTTGTCATTGCAACTGCCATACCATCTATATATACAGGGATATTTGGAATTGCTCCGCTTGCCTGAAGTTCTTTTATTATCAATGCTATTTCTGTTGATCTTCCCATAGCAAAAGCAGGGATCAATATTCTCCCTCCATTTTCAACTGTTTCATTAATAATATCTGCTATTTCTTGTTTGCTTTCCTGTCTGGTTTTCTCATGTTCTCTGTCTCCATATAAAGCTTCTGCTATGACACTATCTATTTCAATTTCAGGGAATTTAAAGCCCTTTAATGACGCTTGATCTTCTACGGAAATATCTCCTGAATACATATAATTACCTGATGATGTAGCTACAACTATAGATGAAGCACCAAAAATATGGCCTGCAGGTGAAAATCGTATTTTTATAGTATCTGTGAGCTTATACCATTTCTCCATTGGAAGAGAAATACTTTCATCATAAAATTTTTTTAATTTGTGTCTTGAAATACCGGCAGCCTGTCCTTTTTTATAACTTTTTGCACTTCCTGAAAGCATAATATATGCTGCCTCTAAAGTAATATCACTTGTGATTATTTGAACATCCGGGAACTTCTCAAGAACATGGCCGATACCTCCAGTATGATCTAAATGCGCATGACTTATTATAAGATAATCCAATTTATCTATTCCTGAAATATCAGGCAGTTTCCCTGTTTTAGGATCAGATCCGGCATCAAACAATATATTTTTGCCTTCTACATTAAGTAAAAAAGCATTGCCTTCAGGACCATCAATACCCCCTAAAGGTAATACTGTCGCAGGCTTTTCCTTCTTCTGCAAAAGCTCATCTGCTTTTACAGGCTTTTGAGGATTAGCTTCATCCATTAAAAGATATGCTAATAATATAAGTACTGCTGGATTTTCAATGTTATTTAATAACCACAAAAAAATTAAAGGATTTATGCTATAAAAAGTCGTATTTAAATTTCTATTCTTCCCTGTTAATTTACCTTCTTTTCTTTTTACTATTTCTTTATAAATGATCATAGATAACAATATTGGCACAAGAATAGCTGCTAGTATTGGTATCCCTTTATTATGAAGTTCTGTTGGTGCAATTATCAAAGACCAAACAAAAACAGTTAACAGTTTTTTCCATGATCTATTTGATATTTCTTCTTTAGTTTTTTTTGGTTCTTCTTTTTTATGGTCTTCCGTATTCTCGATCATATATGCAGTAGCATATGTATCCACTCCAAAATCATTAACAGTAACAGTCAACCCTGTTTTATGTTCAATGATAGTTCTCACATCTATTTCTTCATTATTAGTGTTAAGCAAAATAGCTTTTGCACCCGAATTCATGTGTTCCCTAATACCTTCAACTGTTCTCATTAACAAAAGACCACCAAAGTCTGTTGAGTTTAATTCATTGTCGAATGCTGACAATTTACCATCCTTTTCTGTAAACCCATTAACATGCGGCATATTAAAGATTATAAGGTCATATTTATCCAAGCCAATGAACAGATCATTGACAAAGCTATTTACATTTTCTTCATAACCCGCACATGTTATTTTCGTATTCTCTACTGCCATTTTTTTAATATCAACAGCATCTACTTTTGCACCTATTTGGGCAGCTATTTTTGCTTCTATACCTGTACCTGTTCCAATTATCAGGATCTTACTTCCTTTTTTTGCATATTGCCATGTAGCTCTTGCAGAAATAAGACTTGTTGGAGAATCCGCCTCATATACTCCTGGAAGAATAGGTATAATACATTCAGTGTCTTTTTTATTCTCTGGAAAGTTTTTATAATGAAGTATCTCTTCCGGACGTCCTTGCTCATCACAACTTACAGATAAATGTTCAGACAACCCTATTCCTTTTATCTGTCCTTTAATAGGTATAAAAGACCCTGAGAATATAAGCGCCTTTGCTACTTTTCTTTGATAAACCTCTCTCAATATATCTGAAATATCAAAGTAATTAAAAATGCTGAAAACTTTAAGATCTTTATCTTCTTTTAAACAAATCGCAATAGGAACATTATCATTACGAATAATGTAAATATCCCCTATAGAATATCCTTTTGAGTCTATATCAAAAATAGAGAGAATGACATCTTGATCGACTTTATCACTAGGTACATCCAATATCTCTAATGATGGTTCATCCTTGATCTTTGTCCACTTATAACCATCTATATTTTCACTGCTATTTAAAACCGCATTTACTATTGCATTAGCTATATTTTGTTCATGTTCTAATATCTCTGGTACTTCTTCAAATAGTACTTGTTTATTGATGGTATAGAAAACCTGCCTTTTGGAATTTACAGTTAAGCTAATTGATGTATCGTTTATTCTCTCTTTTGAAAAAACATATTGATCTTTACTATCAAATTCTACAATTAATTTACCATCTATGAACCCAACTTTATCTATCGAAATATTGCCGGATACAAGAGGAACAGCAAATCTTTTAACAACAGATTCTTCTATAAGATTTGTAATAGTGAATTCATCTTCAACACCATTATCAAAAAGTTCAGCTAAAAGGGTTATTAAAAACATTTGAATGGCAGATCTTGGAATATCATTAAAAGAACGATATTCACTATTTATAGTGGTTACCTTTACCAAAGGCTTGTCATTTACAAAAGTAACAGTGCATGGTTTTTTAAAGAAACTAGGCACAGCAAGACATGCCCGCATTTCATTTGATGCAAATGAGATTTGATTGAATGAAAATGTTATAATTAATATATAACAAATTATTTTAAATATTCCATGATTTTTCATAATAAAAAAGAATATAGCATATTTATGAGATGTATGTGTCACAGCAATGTAACTATTGAATGGCCTAACGATATCTGTATGGCCCCTTCGTACGGGTCTGCCCTGCACAAAGGGGTTCCGTCGTATAACAACGATTTGCCTTTTGTGCAGGGCAGACCTGAACAAAGACCTGCACAAAGGGCCAGCATTTAGGGAACATATTTTTTAAGAAATATACTTTCGTGGAACACGGGCAGTTATACCTGTAACAATTTCATAGGGAATTGTCCCAGCTTGTCTGGCAAGATCACCTATTTTTACTTCTGACAAAAACTGTCTTCCAATTAAAACAACTTCATCTTCAACTTTTATACCTTTGTTATTACCAATATCAACCATAGTCTGATCCATTGTAACTTTACCTATAACAGGATATTTGTGTCCTTTTATTATAACTTCTGCTTTACCTGAAAGTATTCTTCCATAACCATCAGCATATCCTATTGGTAAAGTGGCTATTCTTGTATTTTCAGCTGCAATATATGTTCTTCCATATCCTATTGATCTTCCTGCTTCAACATCTTTAATAAACACGATCTTTGTTTTAAGTGCTAATGTTGGTCTTAATTGTATTTTTTTTGGAAAATCTCTTTTAGGATACATACCATATAAAATAAGTCCTGGACGAACCATGTTCATATTTGGATCAGGCCAATCAATTGTTGCAATAGAGTTGGCTGCATGTTTGATAGGAATATCTATTTTTTCTTTTACAAGATCATTAATGACATTATTAAAACTATTGATCTGATAACTCGTATAATCTTTATCTCTTCCTGCTATTGAAAAGTGCGTAAATATTCCTTCTACTTCTATATTAGGATAAGCTTTTACTTTTCTTATAAAATCTAATGCGTTTTCATGCCAAACACCTATTCTTCCCATGCCTGTATCTACCTTGATATGTACTTTAACTTTATATCCACTTTGTATAATTGCATTTAAAAGTTCATCATTACAAAGCGTTAATGTTATATTATTTCTGTAAGCAGCTTCTACCTCTGTTGAAAAACCAGCTCCAAGTATAAGTATAGAAGATTTTATCCCTCCATCCCTTAAAGCAAGTGCTTCATCTAACGTTGCAACCCCAAGGTATGATACTTTCTCATCTTCAAAAACTTTTGCAACTTCAACACTCCCATGCCCATAAGCATTGGCTTTAACAATAGCCATTATCATCACATCTTTTGAGATCTTATTTTTAATTGTCCTATAATTATGTCTGATCGCATTCAGATCAATTTCCGCCCATGTGGGTCTGTATGTGTTCATGTCGCTCCGCTCCAAGACAAAAGACAAAAGATAAAAGATAAAGACATCTTTTTAGAAAATTCTCCCACTTTTATATTTCTTCTCTTATCTTTTCTTTCAAACTTCATATTAACCCTTTCGAAAAACTTTGTTCAGAACCTTCCACCCTTTTATCTTTATTCTTTTATCTTTTATCTTAAAGCTACTATCAACTCCTGCGTATATGGCAATCACTCGGATGCAGATATAATGGAACCAACTTGTCTGCATCATCAAACTCTTCTTTAACAGCTTTCTGATAACCCAACTTAACAACATTTTCTGCCAATGGGAACCAATTATCATCCTGTATCAAACTTATATTATGACATTTTTGTTTTAATAGCTCGCCGTATAGTTTAACTCCATCGCCGAAAACTACAGTTTTTTTAGTTCCTATTTCTTTTTCCAGATCATTTATATCACCTAAAACATATTCTGTTTGTGGAACAAGTTCCTCTTTTTGCTTTTTATAAATACAATAATATATCATGTTTTTTCTTGCATCAAGCAATGGAACTAAAACATCGCATTTATCTATATAATTATATGCAATTAAATCCATTGTTGGAACAGCAACTATTTTTATATTACACGAAAGGGCCAATGCTTTTGCTATAGCAACACCTATTCTCAGTCCAGTAAAAGAACCTGGGCCAATACTAATAGCAATAACATCTATTTCTTTTACACTTAAATTCTGCTCTTTTAAAAGTTCTTCTATCTTAGGCAAAAGAAGAGTAGAATGTTTTATTCCAACATCTTCATGAACAGATGCCAGTATATTTCCCCCATCAGCTATTGCAACTGATAAATATTTTGATGTTGTATCAAATCCGAGTATTTTCACCGTCACTCCGTTCCAAGGTAAAAGGT
>JAQVOV010000169.1 GCA_028702395.1 Candidatus Omnitrophota bacterium | reverse complement strand
GTACTTTCATTAACTACATTATCATCATCAAGGTCACAACCAAATGTGTATGGTCCTGATGCAGGTTCATTTGCAGCTATTATTGTTTGTCTATAAGAAAGTGTTCCGTCTTCTGCTACCATTACAAAATCTCCCTTTTCATCTCCATCCAAAGTTGCTGCAGTTCTTACTTCCTGCTGAGCAAGTGTCAATGTATTTAAAAAATCCCTATACTGACTTTGCGTCAATTCATATTTCATACAATAAAAGGCATTGTATCCTTTTGGAAAGTTGGCCGGTAAAGTCTTTGATGTTGCATCATTAAAATCATCTGCTGTAGCCATGCCTGTAGCATTGTTGTTACCTAAACTTCCTGCTCCGCCTCCTCCTAATGTAAGTGCTCCTTCTCCTGTTATTTCTAGCGGAGTATCAGTTGTTCCTTCTTCAAATTGTCCATAATCGCTCTCGGTATCCCCTACTGAAAAACTTCCACTCGGAATATATGTCATTTCTATCCCGAAAACCTTTAACCCTATATCTTCAAGATCTGTTGCTGTTAATCCTCCTGCATTATAATCCCAGAGAATTTCCACGCTATCTCTATCTAATGTCCCTGTCTCATTCTCACTTCTTTGAATAAAACATCCTACTTTATCTGTTGGTACTATTATTTCTATATTATCTTTATTACCTGTTGCATCTGTATCCCCGTCATCACCTACATCATATCCGGTTGGATCTGTCCCGCTACCGCTTAGTTTTACATGGTTCCATACGCCATTTGAATCTTTATACTTAGCAAAAACCCACACAGCATCATAATTGACTGTATCACGCCAAGAGTTTTCCCAACTGATATCAAAACGTATCACTGCTGTTTTTGCACTTGAGTCAATGTCACGGACTTCGACGTTTTCTATGGCAAGATTATTTGCATGAGCATTAAAAGAAGCCAGAAGCCAGAGGCCAGAGGCCAGAATTGTCAATAGAAGGTTTTTTTTCATATATTTGTTCTCCCTAAACCGCTACGTAGGGGCCGTTGCCCTCAACGGCCCTATCGCTATTATTCATCTTTATAATTTATCCCAGAAAACTCATAATCTTCCCAGTTTTCAACATATCCTTTTCTAACTGGATTATTTACTATATACAAAGCTGTTTGCTTTATATCTTCAAATGTTCTCATTATATGGTCATAATAATTTTTCTGCCACAAATTAATCTTTTTCAATCTTCTAGAAACCAACCTTTTAAAATCTCTAACCCATTCTGACAATTTTTTTTTATACTCTTCTTGTAAATTAATAAGAATATGAATGTGATCATACATAACGCTATGCGCATATATATTTACAGAGTTTATTTCATCTTCCTTGTTTACTATATCATGAAGCTCTCTTGCATTATCTTTATTCTTGAAAAAAAGTTGTTTATCTTTCGTACATATTATAACATGGTAAGTATAATTTTGTTTGTATTCAAATCCGTCTAATCTTGTTTGTTTTCGTTTTTTCATGTTTTCTTCATGTTTTTTGTAGGGCCATTGTGGCAATGGCCCCTACAAAAACTTCATTTAGGACGTTCCACACTTTTTACTTTTATCCGCCAAAATTTATTAAAATTTTGGCGAGATCTCGCCATCTATGATGGCGGACCTTTTTACTTTTTACTTATAGCAATGCTATAACCCCATCTACATTGTAGGCAATATCAACTTCAATATCTTCTCCCCCCACAAAAGACACATAAACGCTGCAAAAACAATGTGCGGGCCATAAGGAATGAACTCACTTCCTTTTTTAAGCTTAGCTGCTATCCCTGCAAATATACCAAAAAACGGTGCTATAAAAAATGTAAGTAAAGCTACTTGCCACCCTAAAAATGCACCTATCATTGCAAGAAGCTTTATATCTCCACCGCCCATAGCTTCTTTCTTGAACAATAGCTCCCCTATTAGACCAAGGCAAAGCAATGACCCTCCACCTACTAAAACGCCAACAAAAGATTCTTTTAATGCCTGTAATCTTGTAGAGTCAAACATCTGGGGGTATATCACAGCTAACAAAAGTCCTATAACAATACCAGGTAAAGTTATTACATCAGGTATCTCTTGTATATCAAAATCTATAAAGCTAGCAATAATTAAAGATGAAAACAAAATAAAATATATGAACATCTTAGGCACAAGCCCATAATGCAAATAAAGTGTCAAGAAAAGTGCTGCTGTAAGTATTTCAACTATAGGGTACACTATTGATATCCTGCTTTTGCATTTACTGCATTTACCTAAAAGAAAAATATAACTTAACACAGGTATATTTTCATACCATTTTATTTTATATCCACATTTAGTACAGCTTGAACCTGGGAAAACAATAGACTTCCCTTTTGGAAGACGATATATACATACATTGAGAAAACTCCCAATGATAAGCCCAAAAACAACTATGATAATCTGTATCCATATATCTACATTCATAATAAAAGAGCCTTTCTCATTATTTCAATAGGTGCTTGTTTTTGTGTCCACAAAGTAAATGCCTCTGCCCCTTGATATAACAACATATTTAACCCATTAGAAACCTTGCATCCTTTAGCTTGAGCAGCAGTAAGTAATGGCGTCATTATAGGGTCATATATAAGATCATATACACACATATTTTTTCTTAATAATTTTTCATCAAAAGGAAAACTTTTTCCATCTCTGCCGCATGCTGTTGCATTAACAATAAAATGTGCTTCCTCTAAAGCGTGTTTTTTCTCTTCATCTGTCTTACACACAAAAAAAATATTAGTATTATAAATATTATTTAGCTTTAAAGCAAGTTCCTCTGCTTTTTCTGTTACTAAATCAATAATTGACAATTTTTTACATCTTTTTGCTATTTTTACAGCACATGCTTTAGCTCCTCCGCCTGCCCCAATAAGCACAACTTTCTTGTCAGTAATATCAAATCCCATATCCTCAAATACACTTCTCATAAATCCCGTACCATCCGTATTATATCCATACAAAGAGTCATCTTCAACTACTATCGTATTAATTGCACCAACCTTATCTGCATAAGGATCGATCACTCCATTAGTCTTCACGAATTCATAAGCTATCTCTTTATATGGAACTGTTATGTTGATACCAGATATGTTTTTTTCTTTGAGTTCTTCCAGGAAAGTTTTGACTGATCCTTCGGGCATATCAAAAAGATCATAATGTGCATCTATTC
>JAQVOV010000168.1 GCA_028702395.1 Candidatus Omnitrophota bacterium | reverse complement strand
GAAGGTTCTTTAACTATATAACATGGACTATTGAAAAAGCTTGGTACAGCTAAACAAGACACTTTAGTATCAGAAGCATATGTTATCTCATTTGCAAACATGATTATACATAACAAAACACATAATGTTTTGATGATAAAGCTTTTTTGTATGACCTCTTTGAATTTTGACATATGGTATATATACCATATCTGAACAATATCATGTCATAAAAGAGTAAGTCTTATGTAATATTTATGTAGATTATAGTTAGGCTTTTATTAATACTTCGTTTCTATAACGCATATAGCTATCTCTGAGATCTTCTGCAACTTCAATAGGATAAAGCACTTTCCCCCATCCAGCATCACCATTATTCTGTTTTATTTGAATGGCAAATGAGACTGCTTGTGCAAAAGAGAATATACCGTAAACGCCATTACGAATACCATCTATCATAACAACAGGTACTTCATGCATATAATAATCCGAACAAAGCTCTATTAAGCCTTTTCTAGAACCTAATATTACTCCTAAAATGTTTTCCTGTTTTATAAATCCGCCTAGTTTATTATTCACATTCTGCTTTGATCTCAATGCATTAAAGATCTGTTCAAGTTCTGAAGAAACATCTTCTTCTGATGTTTTTAAATCATGTTCTCCCCAAACATCATGTTTTTCCAATATTTCAACTTTAGTATTATCGCTACAACTCTGTTCTATCATAAGTTTTAAAGCATCTACTTTTTGCCTTTTCATGACATCTGAAGTTATAGTATACAAAATTACTGTCCCTCCGTTTAAAATACCATTGTCCGATGTAAGCAGTCGGAAAGTATCTTCAATATCAAATAAAAATACATCTGCGATAATATCATCTGCATATAAAATAATAGCATTATTTGTTTTTTCCTGTTCCTTTATGGTCTTAGTCCCATTTTTCAATTCTTCTAGATATTTTTGCGTGTGATCAGAAAGTTGGTTAACTACTGTTTTTTGTTCTTCTTCATTTTTCTCCAATTCTATACTCCTGAAAATATTATCTAAAACAGATCCTTCTAAGTCATAAATAACTGTGAAAAAATACTTCAACAATTCTTCTGCCTGATCAATATTTCCTTGATCTTCAGCTCTTTGCAAAAACAGCATTATGAACTTTTTTAATAAAGGTGAGTTCTCATGTGGGATATTTTCTTCAAAATCGCTTTCGATATCCATATCTTCATCAAAGAACATCACTGAGAGCATATCAACTATGTTCCTATATATCACATCACTCTGTCCAAAAAGCTCCATAAGTTTCGCTTGGTATTCTGTTTGTTTTTGACGTTTTTGTTCCAGGAGCTGATATTCTTTATCTTCTGAAAACAAACTCCCGATGTCCTGCAAAGAAAAAACAACTTGACCTTTGGATGCTCTTACTTTTTTTCCTGGTAAAAGATCAAGCTCTTCTTCTATCTCATACATTTGCCTGCGTACACTATCAATATTTTCCTGCATCTTTTTGTATTCTTCTATTTGATAGGCGACATCTTTTATAGAATAAAAATATTTTAACCTATCATATTTATTAAGTGTGAGCATATATAAAAAAGATAAAGCTGTTGCCTCAGGCTCAAGCCTTGAGAAAGCATCAGCCCTTATTTCGCTGACTTTGATCTTTCTTTTAAGGAAACGCAATCTATCTGCCAAATATTCTTTAATATCATCAATTATCGGGTTTTCAGGATCACTTATTTTTTCCTGAGCTATATGATCTTCCAGATCATGTATGATTGCATTTTTTCCGGCTATACAAGCACCCATTGAATATATGTAATAATTTATATGTCCTTCTTTGCTGAGGCTATCTCTATCCATATAAAAAGCAAGAAACTCATCTGTAAGATCATAGAGCATTTTTTCTATAACAGCATCTATGATCTGTTCACATCTTTTTTGTTCACACAACTTTACATTAGCAGCGAATTGTTCAAAAAGCTCCTGAAAAGATGCTCTTATCCAGTCATAATCAATTTCCTGCTTTAAGGACCTTGAAACAGCATTGAAAAAAGCATGATTAAGTTCATGTATATACGGGGAAGATCCATGAGCAGTATAGCCGAAAGCAGAAACAAAAAAACGTCGATATTCTCCTTGCCTTGATTCAGGATTATCATTTTCATGAAGTTTCTTAACGAATTCAAAATATTTTTCATCCGATTCAAAATCAAAATAGACCATAAAAGGTTTTTTTGTGTTATATATGACTTTTTTTATGCCTGTTTCCATTGAAACACCTGTTATTGTTTCCAGCAATTTACTGTTGTTGGAATTTGCAATATTCATATGCTTTTCAATAACCAGATATTCCGCTTTTAAATGATATAATGCAACAAAAAAACGTATGCGCTGTTCCGAAGATAATTCCGGTTGATCATACATTATCAGGTCCAAAAGATCATCTATAAAAACATCAAAGGGTATTGGTTGTTTTGCATTGCTGTTTTTTTCCCACATATCAGAGAACATATTCATTACCTTTGCCCCTCTGTAAATGTCATCCAAATATGCTCTGTTCCTATGTGATATTGATCTTTTTTTTGATCTGCCTATAAAGTCTCTTTTCTCATTGGAAAGTTTGTCTGCAAATTCTAAACGAAGAATATTCTCCAAAACAAACAACAATCTTATCTTTATATGATATTTGGAAACATAATCGGGATTATTTAATAAATTAAGTACAGCCTGTTTTATATACTTGAGATGCTGAGTCTGTTTTATCTGAGGTAAAACCCTTATGATATATTCGATTTTGGCTGATACAACATTAACATCCTTATTAGCAGTTTCATTAATATCATTTAATGCTTTTATTATACGCCTATACCCCTGATATTGCTGCAATTCTATATATTGTGCAGTATTTTCTAAAAGCTCTCTGTTCTCGTCTGAGATATCGAAAACAGGATCATTCAGTATTCTGCTTATATTTCCTCCTATAAAACTTGGAAATCTATGTGACGAACAGGCAAGTATACTTTTGTTCAAATTTCTGATTATCATCTTTATTGGTTTTTTTATAGGTTTCTCTTTTAAACTTTCAACTAAGAACTTAAAAGTTCGTACAGCTTCTCTATAAAGTGAGAGCTCACCTTTTGTTATAGGTTCTTCAACGATCTGTGCGATATAAACATCTTCTTCATCATCATGATCCAATAGATCCTGAGGATCATTGTTTTTATTAGGCCTATTT
>JAQVOV010000167.1 GCA_028702395.1 Candidatus Omnitrophota bacterium | reverse complement strand
TGCCAGCCGGCAGGCGGGTACGCCCCTACGAAACCCTGGTTTAGGACGTTCCACTCTTTTATCTTTATTCTTTTATCTTTTATCTTAAAGTTCCTTTCAACCCCTATTTATCATCCCTAAACTCTTTAATAAACGTATAATACCCACTCGTCTCTATCCATTGCACTAAAGGATTATTGGATGTACGTGATAAACGCACTCTTTTTAGAGCATAAATATTGTTCCAGTCACTTCCTTCAGAGTTAGTAGTACAAGCGCCTAAATAGCCTGCCTTTTTAACAGCCTCTATTACTCTTTGATCATAGCCCCCTGCTGGATAAGCAATAAAATCTATATTCCTACCTGTTTGACTTTCTAAAACTCTCTTAGATTCTGTCACTTCTATTTCTATTTCTTGTTGGGAAAGTTCAGGCAGCCATCTATGCGTAAGTGTATGGGAACCAATTGTTATTCCGTTATCCTGCATTTCTTTAAGTTGATCCAAACTCATATAACCCTGTTTCCCTACCATATCCGTTATAATGAACATAGTCGCAGGAAAACCGTATTTTCGCAAAATAGGATATGCCAAACTATAATTATTATCTACACCATCATCAAAAGTAATTGCAATTGTCTTACGAGGTACATTTTTTCTATTTTTTATCATATTAACCATTTCTTCCAATGAGATCACATCATATCCGTTTTCCTTAAAAAAGTTCATCTGTTTATCAAAACTCTTTGCTGAAACACTCAATTTAGAAGCCTCTTCATTTTTATCAATATAATGATACATAGCTATGACAGGAACATAGATTTTATCAAGGAATATTTTTCCGGCTCCAACCAGTACAACCAGTACAACCAGTACAACTAGTACAACATTCTTTTTATTTTTTTTCATTTAGAACCTCTTCATAGAACTTAAGTGTATTAATTACTGTGTCCTTTATATCAAATTTTTCTTTTACCTTAACCCTGGCACGTTTTCCCAAAGCCATTCTTGTAAAACTATCTCCAATAAGCTTACGAATAGTGTCTGCCAAAGCCAGAGAATCAGCAGCATCAACTAAAAGACCATCCTCCCAATTTGAGATGATATTTGATATTCCGCCTACATTTGTAGCAACACATGCCTTCTCACTTGCCATAGCCTCTATTAATGACAATCCTAATCCCTCCTGTAAAGAAGGAAGTACATACACATCCATAACAGGATAAATTTTCTTTACATCCATCCTTGAACCAAGGAAAAAAACATTTTCAGATATACCAAGTTGTTGGGCAAGCTCCATAAGATATTGTTTCTGAGGCCCGTCACCAATAAGTATCATATTGATTTCTGGTATATACTTTTTTATATACTTTATAGCATGCAGAAGATAATTATATCCTTTAACAGGCGATAATCTGCCTATAGTCCCTACAATAGGTCCGGATAAAAAATCAAATTCTTTTAGCATCTTATTTTTTTGTTCTTCTGCAATAATATGTTCATAAGCTTGAACATCTACCCCATTATAAATAACAGCAACATCTTCTTCTTTTATTTTAAAATCCTCAATAAGATGGGTTTTAACTGCATCACTGATCGCGATAACTTTTTTTCCCCAACATGGAAAAATTTTCCTGAAAACCTTATTATGCTTAAAAAAGCCATGGCATGTTGAAACAAACACTTTTCCTGTTATTTTCGATACCATACAGGCTATTATTTGAGATACCCTTGTATGAGCATGAATTATGTCTATGTTATTTTCTTTTACGAACTTAGTAAGTTTGATAACCTCAAAAACAAGTTTAGGATGGAACTCAAACTTTGTTTTCATATTGCAATCAATTAAAGATACCCCTGCCTTCGTAAAAAGATCATTGAACTCGCCACCGGAAGATGCAACATAACAACTTGTACCATTTTTAACAAGTCTACTCGAAATATCATATATATATCGTGTAACACCGCCAATGTTGATATGTGTTGTAATAAATAGTATTTTCATTATATCTCTTTTATCTTTGTTTTTAACATTTTTTTACACTCCTCAAAAACTCTATCCGGATCTATCTCATGCATACAAATATATCCTTTATTACATGAAGGTTTATAACATGGTCTGCATTTTGTTTGTGCAAAAATTATTTTACTGTTTTTTACAGGAGCAACATGCCTTTTTTCAGAGGTAGGACCAAAAAGACCGATAAAAGGTGTTTGCACTCCTGCTGCTACATGCATAGGAGCACTATCACCTGTAATGACCAGACTGCTTTTTTCTATCAATGCAGTAAGCTGTCCAATGTTTGTTTTCCCAACAGCAGAAACAGGTTTTGCTTTTGATCTTTTCATGAAGATAACATTACTTATATCTTTAGGATCAACTCCGATAATAACAACTCTAACTGATAACTCTTGTGCCAGTTTATCTGCAACATGCAAAAAATATTCCACAGGCCAACGTTTAGATTGCCATTTAGGACTTGCCTCTAAGTTCATACACACAAAAACAGATGTTGGTTTTATCCAATTATTGTTAAGAAAATCTGTTGCCCAGATCATGTCTTCTGCAGAACAATAAATATCAGGAGTTTTTTCCATTCTATGTATTCCGAAGAGTTTCAATACTCTCATCTGATGATCAATTGGATTAACGGGTAATCGTGTATCTTTTACTTTCCTATTCAAAAGAAAGGAAAATTTTCCGTTATCATACCCATATCTTTCAGACGCACATGACAGGAAACTAAGTAAATGACTTTTTTTGTTATTTTGAAGATCCACAACCATATCAAAATCTTCCTCTTTCAATATACCTGCAAGTCTCATCAATCCTTTAAAACCTTTATCTCTATATTTAAAATCACAAACGATAAGTTCGTCTATATAAGGACAATTGCGCAAGACATTTTTGTGATCTATGCTGACAAGCACCTTTATATTTGCCTGTGGATATTTACTTCTTATTGCCCGTAAGGATGGTGTTACCAATATGACATCACCCAATGCACTTGTCTTAATGACCAATATTCTCTTTGTTTGTCTTGTCTGTTCATAAACATCAACGGTAGATGCCATCATGCGGTTTAAAGTAAAAAGTTTTAGGACCATTTCATGTGCAGCCTCTGCAACGCTATCACAAAGATCCATATCATGATAATATTCCAATATTTTCGAAGCCATATCTTTTGAATCCATAGGCGCACATAATAATCCAGTTATTTTATCTCGAACTATGTCAATGA
>JAQVOV010000166.1 GCA_028702395.1 Candidatus Omnitrophota bacterium | reverse complement strand
ATCAATTATCTCCCCTGTAAGCTTCTGATCATCTCTTTTTATCCACTTAGGGACCTGTCGATCCGCAATTTTTTCAAGTGTTACTTTAACAAGTTTATTCATATTCTCTTTTGTCTTTTTTATCTCAACAATATCTCCCTGTTTTACAAGAAAAGAAGGGATATTTACAGTTTTTCCATTAACTATAAAGTGATTATGCTTTACAACTTGTCTTGCTTGTGCCCTGGATGAAGCAAACCCTAATCGAAAAATAACATTATCTATTCTTCTTTCAAGAATCTGTAAAAGAACTTCCCCTGTAACACCTTTACTGCGTGCTGCATTTTTAAAATATATCCTGAATTGCTTTTCAAGCACACCATAAATACGTTTTACTTTTTGTTTTTCAGCAACCTGCAAACCATAGTCAGAAAGTTTCTTTTTTGCTTTTCCGTGCTGACCTGGAGCAAATGGTCTTCTTGCAACAGCACATCTGTCAGTAACACATCTTTCTCCTTTTAAGAACAATTTTTCTCCTTGCCTTCTGCACAATTTACACGATGCTCCTGTATATCTAGCCATTATTTTCTCCTTTATTCGCGTCAATGTGTCTTGCGTAATGTGTATTGTGTCTGCTGTGGAATTCTATAGTTAGTTTTCCTATGCTGACCCATGACCCATGACACACGACCCATAAACCCAAGTTAAACTCTTCTCTTTTTAGGCGGTCTACACCCATTGTGAGGTATTGGAGTAACATCTTTTATCGCTTTAACTGCCAACCCACATGCCTGAAGATTTCGTATAGCAGTTTCTCTGCCTGCCCCAGGACCTTTTACAAATACCTCAACTTCTTTCATCCCATACTCTTTTGCTTTTTTTGCTGCATTTTCAGCTGCAATGCCTGCTGCAAATGGAGTAGACTTTTTCGAGCCTTTAAATCCTGATGATCCTGTTGATGCCCAACATAGCACATCACCTTTTTTATCAGTAATACTTACGATCGTATTATTAAAAGAAGCCTGTATATGCACTATACCAGAAGGTACATTTTTATTTATCTTTTTTCTTCTTACAATTTTCTTTTTTACCACTATTCACCTCGTTTTATTTTTTATCCGTAGTTTTCATAGCCGCTCTTTGTGCTTTATCCTTGATAACTCCTACTGTCTTTTTCTTGCCTTTTCTTGTTCTTGAGTTTGTTTTTGTCCTTTGACCTCTGACAGGCAATCCCCTTCTATGTCTATACCCTGCATAAGAACCATTGTCTATCTTCCGTCTTATGTTTCCCTGTACTTCTCGTCGAAGATCTCCTTCAGTCTTACAATCCTTTTGTATAACTGCAGTAAGACGGGCAATTTCTTCGTCAGTAAGATCTTTTGCTCTTACATCCGGAGAAATATTTGCACTTTTTAATACTTTATTTGATGCTGTGCGTCCTATCCCGTAAATGTAGGTTAGTGCTAACTCTACTCTTTTTTCTTTTGGGATATCAACTCCTAATAATCTAGGCATATTACTATTCTCCTTTATTTATCCCTGTTTTTGCTTATGCTTGGGATCTTCACAAATTACCCTTACAACACCATTTCTTCTAATGACCTTGCATTTTGGGCATATTTTTTTAACACTTGCTCTTACTTTCATTTTATACTCCTATTTCGTGCTGCATGCTGTGTGCTATGTGCTGCGTGCTTTTAAAAGCTCGTGGCACGTAGCTCGTGGCGCGTAGCCTATATCTATTTCTCTCTTCTAATGATCCTGCCGCGAGTCAGATCATAAGGAGAAAGCTCTAAAGTTACTTTGTCACCAGGTAATAAACGAATAAAATGCATCCTCATTTTACCTGAAACATGGGCTAAAACCTTATGTTTATTTTCAAGTTCAACCCTGAACATTGCGTTTGGCAATGTTTCAAGAATTGTTCCAACTATTGAGATCGCTTCTTCTTTTGCCATTTAAATCCTATTTGTTTCTACGAAAAACCTATTTATCTTTAAGCTGTGTTCAGGACGTTCCATCCTTTTATCTTTCATCTTTTATCTTTGTTCTTAAGATCCCTATTATCTCCGTTAAGTAACTATCTCAGCTTTTCCTTTTCTAATTACTACAGTATGTTCAAAATGAGCTGATATAGATCCATCAACTGTTACTGCAGTCCATCCATCTGGTAGTATTCGTACTTCGCAACTACCGCAATTTACCATTGGTTCTATTGCAATGACCATTCCTGCTTTTAATCTAGGGCCTCGTCCAGGCTCTCCAAAATTTGGTATCTCAGGCTCCTCATGGATATTCCTTCCAATACCATGTCCAACAAATTGTCGAACAACGCTAAACCCCTGTTTTTCAACAAAAGAACCTATTGCATGTGATATATCCGAAACTCTATTGCCATCACATGCTTGTTCAATTCCTTTATATAAGGATTCCTCTGTGACCTTTAGAAGCATTTTTATATGATCAGGAATATTTCCTACTACAAAACTATATGCAGAATCAGCAAAAAAACCACCAATACCGACTCCAATATCAACGCCGATAATATCTCCATCTTTTAGAATTCGCTTTTTTGATGGTATTTCATGAACAACAGATTCATTAACAGAAGAACATATTGTTGCAGGATATCCCATAAACCCCTTAAAGGCCGGAATACCTTTTTCATTACGAATGATCTCTTCTGCTGTCTTATCTAGTTCAAAAGTGCTTATTCCTGGTCTAATATTATTTGAAAGAACCTTGAACACCTTTTTTATGATCGTTCCTGCATCCTTTATATGATCGATCTCGTGTTCAGCTTTTATTTCAATCATGAGATTTTACAATAATCCTTCTTTTTGAAAAAGCTCTTTAAGCTCATCAAAAAGTTCTTTAACATCATGATCTCCTCTTACTTCCCGTAAAAGACCTTTTTGTCTATAAAAGTCAAGAAGCGGAGAAGTTTGTTCCTCGTATATTTTAAGACGATTTTTTATTGTCTGTTCTTTATCATCTTCTCTTTGAATTAAAGCTATATTACATTTATCACATATCCCTGCAACTTTTGGAGGGATATTATCTATATGATAATTAAATCCGCATTTCGGACAAACCCTTCTTCCTGTTAATCTTTTTATCGTAACAAGTTCTGGAGTATTAAAATAAAGCACTAAATCAAGATCCATTGAAAGTGCCTCTATCTGTTTATCCAATTCCTTGCCCTGAGGCATTGTTCTAGGAAAACCATCAAGCATGAAACCTTTTTTA
>JAQVOV010000035.1 GCA_028702395.1 Candidatus Omnitrophota bacterium | reverse complement strand
ACCAATTTAATGTGGGTTTAGCTATCAGATCTTCCGGTATCTCTGGTAAAATTTTATAACCAGGATGGCCTAAATATATTTCGTCATCTATTTCATATATCTGTCCATTATTGTTTGATAAAAGAGTTGCTTGCACTTCTTCTTTTCTTTCACTATATTGATTTACAGTTAAAAGTTTGATCTCTTTACCTACATACTTATCTAAAAGTTTATTTTGATCCATGAGATCATATTCATAATTTTGTTCTAAAACACTAAAACCGTTCCCTTTAGAAAGATCTTTAACTAATACTGTTTCCGGCTGTATCAATGCTGCAACATCCATGAAAAGAAGCTTACCATCACCCTCAGGTAATTTCATCGTACGAATATCTTTTACTAATCCAAGATTACTATTATACACAGTAACTGAAACATCTTTTTGATCAGCAATAGTTGAGCGGAGTTCTGTTTGCGAAAACCCGGAAGTACTGAAAACAAAAACAAAAAAGAATAAAAAAAACAATTTTTTCATACATCCCCCTTTTAGTATAACGTTTTTTGAATATCTAATCATTATGGTACGACAAAAATATTGATATGTCAATTGGGGAATAATGTGTTTTTCTTATAGGAGACAGACCTGGTCTATCTCCTTTCTCAAAAACAAAAAA
This sequence comes from Candidatus Omnitrophota bacterium, assembly GCA_028702395.1. Classification (GTDB taxonomy): domain Bacteria; phylum Omnitrophota; class Gorgyraeia; order JABMRN01; family JABMRN01; genus JAQVOV01. The sequence continues at coordinate 12,429 of JAQVOV010000035.1, read as the reverse complement.
AGGGCGCCTCACAAGGCACCCTTACAAAAGTCTTTCAGTACGCTCCACTAGCTCGCAGCTCATAGCTAACAGCAAAAAACTAAGCCTCTATTTTTTTAATGAAGCAGTTACAAAGCCTTTAAACAACGGATGTGCTTTATCCGGTTTAGACTGAAATTCAGGATGAAATTGACAAGCAATAAACCAAGGATGATCTTTTATTTCAACTATCTCTACAAGTTTAGTTTTAGGATTAATTCCTGAAAAGATCATACCTTTTGCCTCAAGCTTATTTTTAAATTCACTATTAAATTCAAATCTATGTCTATGTCTTTCACTTATAGCTGTCTTTTTATATGCTTGATGAGCTTTTGTTTTAGGTGCTATCTTACACGCATATGCACCTAAACGCATTGTTCCACCCATATTAACTATTGATTTTTGTTTTTCCATAAGAGATATGACAGGATACTTTGTTTTCATATTGAACTCCATTGAATTTGCATTTTTAAATCCGCAAACATTTCGAGCAAATTCAATAACTGCTGTCTGCATACCAAGACATATCCCTAAAAAAGGACGATTGTTTTCTCGAGCATATTTAATTGAAAGGATCTTACCTTCGATCCCTCTAGTTCCAAATCCTCCAGGAACAAGTATCCCGTCTACACTTTTAAAAAGCTCTCTATAATTACTTTCGTTGACATTTTCGGAATCAATACGAATGATCTCCACTTTTACTCTATTTGCTATCCCCCCATGAGTTAAAGCTTCATATATCGATTTATATGCATCCTGTAAAGTTATATATTTACCTACTACAGCTATTTTCACAGTAGAAGTAGGATTTTTTATAACATTTACTACATTTGTTTCCCAACTCTCTATCTTACTTTTTTTCCCTTTTAATCTAAGTCTTCGTAAGATCTTTTTATCAACATCCTGTTTTTTAAAAGATAATGGAACTTCATATATTGTAGATACATCTAACCCTTGTATAACATCTTCTTTATGAACATTGCAGAAAAGTGCTATTTTTTCGCTTGCTGATGCGCTAAATGGTTTTTCACATCTACACAAAAGCATATCAGCCTGAATTCCTATTTCTCGTAATTTCCCAACACTATGTTGTGTTGGTTTGGTTTTCTGTTCATCTGCACTTTTAATATAAGGAATTAATGTAAGATGAATGAACATTGTATCTTCACGCTTATTTTCTAAAGAAAATTGTCTAATAGCTTCAAGAAATGGCAACCCTTCAATATCTCCTACTGTTCCGCCAATTTCTACAATTAGTACATCAAGACTTTTTTGAGCTCCTACTTTTTTTATTCCTTTTTTGATCTCATCAGTAATATGCGGAATGACCTGAACAGTTTTCCCAAGATATTCGCCTTTTCTTTCCTTATTAATAACCGTATTATAGATCCTTCCTGTAGTAATATTATTATCTTGAGTGAGTTTTACAGAAGAAAATCTTTCATAATGACCAAGGTCAAGATCAGTTTCTGCCCCATCATCCGTAACATATACTTCTCCATGTTGAAAAGGATTCATTGTACCAGGATCTACATTTATATACGGATCACATTTCATTATCGAGACATTCAATCCACGTGCTTCTAAAAGTTTTGCAATGGATGCTGCTGCTAATCCTTTACCTAAACTTGAAACAACCCCACCCGTAATAAAAATGTATTTTGGCATTTAACTAACTCCTTTGTGTTAAAGTATAAAAGAAAAAGCCTGCCTGCCGGCAGGCAAGCTTTTACCTTTTTACTTTTTCCTTAAAGTCCTATTAACCCTAAATTATAGGTAAATCACTCTTTCCCATCAAATACTTATCAATAAAATGTGCTGTCTTTCTTCCTTCTGAAATAGCCCAAACAACTAAAGATTGGCCTCTTCGAAGATCCCCTGCTGCGAAAACCTTTGCCACTGTTGTTTTATTGGATTGATCTGTCTTAACATTTCCTCTTTGATCATATTCAACATTAAGATCCGTTAAAAGCCCTTTATGTTCAGGAGCCAAAAAACCTACTGCGAGTATAACAAGGTCCGCTTGGATCTCAAATTCACTTCCAGCAATTTCTTTCATTATAAGGCTATCTTTAGGCGTTGCTTGTTCAAATCCAACCTTAACGCATTTTAATTTTTCAATTTTACCGTTATCTCCAGCAAAAGCTTTGGTTAAAACGCTCCAATATCTTTGAACACCTTCTTCATGTGACGATGTTGTTTTAAACAAAGTCGGATGAGTTGGCCAAGGTTGAGAGATCATTCTATCGACCGGAGGTTTTGGCAAAACCTCAATTTGTGTAATAGACAGTGCACCTTGACGAACTGCGGTACCAACACAGTCAGAACCTGTATCTCCTCCTCCAATAACAACGACTTTTTTATTCTTTGCATTTATATTTTTATATTTGCTGACATCCTCCGATGAAACAACCCTGTTCTGCAAAGAAAGATAATCCATTGCAAAAAATATGCCATCAAGGTCGCGACCTTCAACAGAAAGATCCCTGGGTTTTTCAGAACCTCCTGCAAGGCAAACAGCATCATATTTGGTTAAGATATCCTGTGTTTGTATGTCTGTTGAAACATTAACCCCTGTTTTAAATTCTATTCCTTCTTTTTCCCATACTTTTATTCTTCTATCAAGTATCGATTTTTCAAGTTTAAAATCAGGGATCCCATATCTCATGATCCCACCCAGTTTCATATTTTTTTCAAAAACTGTCACATAATGACCCGCTTTATTTAGCTGGTCTGCTGCTGAAAGCCCTGCAGGCCCTGACCCTATGACAGCAACTTTTTTCCCGGTTCTTTTTTGAGGCTTTTTCGGTTTTACGATATTATTTTGAAAAGCATATTCAACTATTGCAAGTTCATTTTCCCTACATGTTATTGGTTCATCATTTATTCCAAGAACACAGGCAGATTCACAAAGAGCAGGACATATCCTTCCTGTAACTTCAGGCAAGTTATTATTTGCTATCAGAAGCTCATATGCTTTATCCCATTTTCCTTCTGCTAATAAGGCATTCCATTCAGGAATATAATTACCAACAGCACATCCCCAATGACAAAATGGAGTTCCGCAATCCATGCATCTGTTACTTTGTTCGATCGAAGAAGCAGTATTTCTCGCAACAGCTACTTCCTTATAATCTTTAGTCCTCTCTTCAATGGGACGATAAACTGTTTTTTCTCTGTTTATTCTTAAAAATTTGTTAAAATCACCCATCTGATACCTCCGAACAATTAAGCGCATCTTCTGTTTGTTTCATTGTCTCTAACACACGTTTATACTCTGTTGGCATTACTTTTATGAAATCTTTCAAGCTATTTTGAAAATCGTTTATGATCAAAGCAGCTTTAATACTTTGAGTATATCTAAATTGATTTTGCAGTAAATAATGAATATCTTTTTTATCTTGTTCTTGGATCTGATCAAACTCAACCATTTCCATATTACACCGAGAAAGAAAGGTTTTATTTGGATCATATATATAAGCAATACCTCCTGACATACCTGCTGCAAAATTACGACCTGTTTCCCCTAAAATAACAACACGTCCACCTGTCATATACTCACAACCATGATCTCCAACTCCTTCAATAACAGCATACAGTCCTGAGTTTCTAATACAGAATCTTTCTCCAGCAACTCCGCGTATATAAGCTTCTCCTGATATAGCACCATAAAAAGTAGTGTTTCCAACAATAACATTTCGTCCATTAGAAAAACCACTGTTCTTTTCAGGATAAATAATTATCTTACCGCCTGAAATACCTTTTCCAACATAATCATTTGCAAGACCTTCTAATTTGAAGGTTACACCTTTTGCAAGCCAAGCACCAAAACTTTGCCCTGCTATCCCTTTGAAATTGCATACAATAGAATCTTCAGAAAGTCCTGAATCACCATGATATTTGCATACCTCTCCACTAAGCATTGCACCAGTAGTTCTATTGAAATTGCGTATCGGTGAATCAATGTTAACTACCTGGTTGGAATGAATTGCATCTTTTGCTTTTTCGATCAGCTGCCTATCTAAAACTTCTTCAACGATAATATCACTTGAAAAACCCTTATGAAGCCACGTTGTTTTAGTTTGTTTTGGCTTATACAAGATCTTTGAAAAATCCAAACCCTTTGCTTTTTCAGGAATAAGCTCTGAATTTATTTCAATAAGATCAGTTCGTCCAATAGCTTCCTCTATTGTTTTACAACCAATTTCTGCAAGTATTTCACGAACTTCTTGTGCAACAAATTTCATGTAATTAACAACATATTCAGGTTTTCCTTGAAATCTTTTTTCTAAAAGCTCATCTTGTGTTGCTACACCAACTGAACAATTATTTAAATGACAGTGTCTTAGCATTACACATCCAACAGTAATTAAAGCAGCTGTACAGAACCCATATTCATCAGCACCAAGCAAAGCTGCCATAATAACATCACGTCCTGTACGCATTTGCCCATCTGCCTGTAATTTTACCCGTGTTCGAAGATCATTAAGCACAAGTGTTTGGTGGGTCTCAGAAAGCCCTAATTCCCACGGTAACCCTGTATGCCGTATTGAACTTTTCGGTGAAGCACCTGTCCCTCCATCTGCACCAGATATCAATATCATATCTGCATGTGCTTTTGATACACCTGCAGCAATTGTTCCTACTCCAACTTCGGAAACAAGCTTAACACTTATCCGCGCTCTCGGATTTACATTCTTTAGATCAAAAATAAGCTGTGCAAGATCCTCAATAGAATATATATCATGATGAGGTGGTGGAGAAATTAAAGTTACACCTGCTGTAGTATATCTTATCCTTGCTATCGTAGAACTTACTTTATGTCCTGGAAGCTGACCTCCTTCACCTGGCTTAGCTCCTTGTGCTATTTTGATCTGAATTTCATCACAATTCATCAAATAATTTGTATTTACACCAAAACGACCTGATGCAACTTGTTTGATTGAGCTTCTTGTAGAATCACCATTCGCCATAGGTGTAAACCTAGCTGGGTCTTCTCCACCTTCGCCGGTATTTGATCTTCCTCCGATTCTATTCATTGCAATAGCCAAAGATTCATGTGCCCCACGACTTATTGATCCAAAACTCATTGCTCCTGTGCAAAAACGTTTTAATATCTTTTCAACAGGTTCAACCTTCTCAATATCAATTGGGGATTTTTTTATCTTAAACAAACTCCTCAAAGTTGTCGGGTGTGAGGCCTGATCATTTATAAGGCGTGAAAATTCTTTGTACTTATTATAGTTTTCATTTCTCACTGAATCCTGTAAAGCAGATATTGTATCAGGATTCCATAAATGGTATTCCCCATCTCTTTTGTACTGATATATTCCTCCAGAAGAAAGATTCGGATCTTGTTTTGCAAATTCACTATATGCCATGCTATGACGTTTAAGTGTTTCTTGTTTTAATCCATCAAGAGACACTCCTCCAATACGAGAAGCTGTCCCAGTAAAATACTTATTAACAACATCATCTGCTATTCCTAATATTTCAAAGATCTGTGCACCTTTATAACTTCGCAATGTAGAAATACCTATTTTTGAAAGAATTTTAAGAATACCTTTTTCACAAGCTTTTATATAATTTGCGGTTGCATCTTCATAAGAAAGATTTAAAGATCCATCATTAATAAGAAATTGGATAGCTTTATAAGCCAGATACGGATTAACACAATCTACCCCATATCCAAACAATACTGCAAAATGATGAACTTCACGTACCTCAGCGCTTTCTACAATAATACTTAATTTTGTACGTAACATCTTTCTTACTAAATGATGCTGTACAGCTCCTGTAGCTAAAATTACAGGCAAACTTACAAACTGTTCATTTGCACCTCTATCTGTCAAAAGAATAAAAGAAAATCCTTCTTGTACAGCTTTTTCAGATTCTATGCAAATATTTTCCAATACTTTTTCAAATCCGTTTTTATCATCCTTTTCAAATAAAATTGAAATGGTCTTTGTTTTAAATCCATTTTGATCAATACTCTTTATTTTATTAAGCGCTTGATTAGTCAATATCGGATGATTTATATGGATCTTCCTTGAATGCTGTGGCGTTTCTTTCAATAGATTCGACATAGTACCAATATAACTATCAAGACTCATGACAATTTCTTCTCTTATAGGATCTATAGCCGGATTTGTAACTTGTGCAAATAACTGTTTAAAATAGTTAAACATGATCTGTGGATGACTTGATAAACATGCATGAGGATAATCAACACCCATAGATCCAATAGGTTCTAATGCATCAAAAGCCATAGGTTTTATTATTAATTTGAGATCTTCCCTAGAATAACCAAAAGCCTTAAGCTCAATAATAATATTTTCCATATCCTCATTTTTAGCCTTTGGAGGTTTAACATCATAAAGTTCCAACATGTTTTCTTTTACCCATTTTGAATAGGGCTGTTGACTTGATATTTGTTCTTTAATAGAATTGTCTTCAACTATTTTTCCTTTTTCAGTATCAATAAAAAACATTTTTCCTGGTTCGAGCCTTCCTGAACATTCAATATCAGATGCAGGAATATCAAGGACCCCTATTTCTGAAGCCATTACAACAAAACCTGATCTTGTTTTAATATATCTTGCAGGTCTTAATCCATTTCTGTCTAGCACTGCTCCAATATTTTTCCCGTCTGTAAAAGCTACAGCAGAAGGTCCATCCCAAGGCTCTGTAAAACATGCATGGAATTTATAAAAATCCCTGAGTTTTTCTGACATATTAACATCTTTTTCCCATGCAGAAGGCACAAGCATTCGCATTGAATGAAAAAGAGATCTTCCTGTTAAACAAAGAAGTTCAAAAACATTATCCAATGTTGCAGAATCACTTTTACCTTCACAAACAATCGGTTTGATCTTATCAATATCATCTCCAAAAACTTCATGTGCAAGATGTTTTTCTCTGGCATGCATCCAATTTATATTACCTCTTAAAGTATTAATTTCCCCATTATGAGCCAAAAACCTAAATGGCTGTGCAAGATCCCATGTCGGAAAAGTGTTTGTACTATAACGTGAATGCACTAAAGCAAGTGCACTTTCCATTCTATTATCCTGCAGATCCATGTAATACGGCTTTACTTGTTCAGGTGTTAAAAGCCCTTTATAGACTATTGTTCTGGAAGAAAGACTATTTATATAAAAGCTCTGCTTATTTTTGATCTTTGAATTTAAGATCAAATTTTCAGCTCTTTTGCGAATAACATATAATTTTCTTTCAAAAGCCATCTGATCTTTTAAGGAAGAGTTTGCCTCTATAAAAACTTGAAGTATCATGGGCTGTGTTTCTTTGGCAGTTCTACCAATAACAGAATCATTTACAGGAACAACTCTCCACTGAACAAAAAACTGTTCTTCTTCTGCAATGATCTTTTCAATTTCTTTTTTGCAAAACTCCAACTCAACTGCATCAGCAGGTAAAAATAATATACCTGTCCCATATTTACCAGCTAAAGGTAATTTGTTATTATTTTCTGACAAAAGTTCCCTATAAAATTTATCAGGAATTTGAAGTAGTAACCCTGCGCCATCACCTGTTAAAGGATCTGCACCAACTGATCCTCTATGTGACATATGAACAAGTACCTGTATTGCTTTGTCAATAATATCGTAAGATCTTTCTCCGTTTATATTGCAAACAAAACCAACCCCGCAAGCATCATGTTCATATGCAGGATCATATAAGCCTTGTTTTTTTGGATATCCGATTTTTTTGTTGCACATAATCCCTCCACAGATGTTGATATACCCATAATTTACTTTTACTCTCTTTTGATGCAAATATCAACATAAATAAAAAAAGCCCTCAGAGGAATTATCCTCCAAGGGCAACATTGCCAAAATCTTCTATGAATAAAAAACCTTCCACATCATTGTTTAAGGTATTTTTTTAAAAATTATTTTAACATGTTTCAGTAAAAAGTCTACCTTTTTTTGAAAATAACATTGTTTATTGTAGAGGCGAAAAATTTTTCGCCCCTACACTTCAAAAATCATTTATCCAATAGCATCATAGCCCGTTTCTCCTGTTCGTATTCTAATACACCTTTCTAAAGGCACAATGAAAATTTTCCCATCACCTATCTTTCCTGTTCTAGCACCTTTAATTATAGCATCTATTGTTGGCTGAATAAAGGTTTCATTCACAGCAATTTCTAGCCTAACTTTCTTCAAAAGATTTACTTCGTGTATAACTCCTCTATATGTTTCTGTATACCCTTTTTGCTGGCCACAACCAACTGCATTTGTTACTGTCATTTTATGGATATTTGCTTCAAATAAAGCTTTTTTGACATCCGGCAATTTATGCGGCTGTATAAGTGCGACTACTAATCTCATATTTTCCTCCTTTATTGAGTCTTTGTGTCTTGAGTACTGTGTCTATGTGTCTTGTGTCTGCTGTAGAATTCTATACCTAGTTTTCTACAGCTAACTCATGACACATTTATTCCGTTACAAACACCTGAAACCCAGAATATGCTTCCATTCCATGTTCACCTATATCAAGACCTTTAAGTTCCTCTTCCCGATTTACTCTTAAACCTATTGTCAAATCTAATACTTTAAAAATGATCCCCATACTGATAATTACAAATATAGCTACGGAACTAACACCCAAGAGTTGTATAAAGAACATTTTCAATCCGCCTCCGTATAACAATCCATTATAAGCTAAACCTAAAGATTGTCTGCCGAAAATTCCTATTGCAATTGTCCCCCATATACCATTTACCCCATGTACCGGAAAAGCTCCAACAGGATCATCAATTTTTAGTTTTTCCAGTATAACAACTCCTAAAATTACAAGAATACCTCCTATTGCACCTATAGCAATACTTGCCCATGGATCAACAAAAGCACAACCTGCTGTAATAGCAACAAGTCCTGCTAATGCTCCATTCATTGCCATAGAAAGATCCGGTTTTCCGAACATTTTCCAAACAGTAAGCATTGCAACAATTCCACCTGTAGCAGCTGCAAGATTTGTATTTATTGCAACTCTGGCAATAAGTTCACCATTACCAACACTTAAAGAAGACCCTGCATTAAAACCAAACCACCCAAACCATAGGATAAAAACACCTAATGATGCAATAGGAATATTGTGACCTGCTATTGCATGTGCTTTTCCATCAGGACTATACTTGCCGAACCTTGGCCCTAAAATTATGGTCCCGATCAAAGCAGCAACTCCTCCTGTTGTATGTACGACTGTTGAGCCTGCAAAATCAGAAAAGTTTAAAGCAGATAACCATCCTCCACCCCATATCCAATGTCCGATAATAGGATAAATAAATGAAGATATCAAAAATGAATAAATTAGATATGCAATAAATTTCATTCTTTCGGCAACCCCTCCTGCAACAATTGTTGCTGCAGCCCCGCAAAATGCTGCCTGGAACAACCAAAATGCATATAACGGGACATTAGTACCTGATCTTGCCCCTTCCAGAAACCATCCATTTAAACCCATAAAAGCATTTCCATCACCAAACATTATTGCATATCCGAAAACAAAAAAACCGATAGATGCCATGCAATAATCCAGAAAATTCTTTGTAAGAATATTACATGTGTTTTTTGCCCTTATAAAACCGGCTTCAACCATACCAAAACCAGCTTGCATAAAAAATACCAAGATAGCTCCTAAAAGAACCCATAAAGTATCTATGCCAACTGTTAAGGCATACATAGTATCCATTTTCTCCTCCTTATCTGGTGTTCTAGACTCTGCGTTTTTTGATCATACTTCTAAGGAAACTCTTAAATTACCTTAGTCCTGAACACAAAGATCATGACTGTAGTTTTAAAACTACTTTTTTCAAAAAAAAAGACGGATATTCCTGTTTACAAAAACAGACATCTCCGTCTTATAACTTCCCTGTGAAAACTGCACTTTCATTGTGCTATATATACAAGTAAAGTTAAGAGGCTTTTTGTTAACTAAAAAATTAAAGAATAAAAAGGGCTGTTTAAGATCAACCCTCTTTATCCTTTAATATTACCCTATTGCTGTATGGCCGGTTTCTCCTGTACGAATTCTTATACATTGTTCTAAAGGTAATACAAATATCTTGCCATCCCCTATTTTACCTGATCTTGCACCTTTTATAATTGCATCTATTGTAAGTTGAACATATGGTTCATTGACAGCTATCTCCAATCTGACTTTCTTTAAAAGGTTTACCTCATGAATAACTCCTCGATAAGTTTCAGTAAAACCTTTTTGCTGCCCGCATCCGACAGCATTTGTAACTGTCATTTTATGTACATCAGCATCAAACAATGCTTTTTTTACATCAGGCAGTTTATGCGGCTGTATCATGGCGATAATTAATTTCATTTTTTCCTCCTTATTCGCGCTGCGAGCTGCGCGCTACGTGCTGCAAGCCTATCAGGAATCTAGTATTCCTGAAAAGCTCGTGGCGCGAGGCGCGAAGCTCGTAGCTCGGTTATTCCGTCGTAAATATCTGAAACCCTGAATATGCTTCCATACCATGTTCCTCGATATCTAAACCTTTTAACTGCTCTTCATTAGTGACTCTTAATCCGAATAGTTTCTTTATTATAACAAACAGAACAAGTGCTCCTATAAATGTCCAAGCAAAAACTGAAAACACACCTGTAAGCTGAACTATAAACTGATCAAGTCCTCCTCCAAAAAACAGCCCCTTTGTTCCCCCAAAAGATTCCTGTGCAAAAAGACCAACTGCAAGTGTTCCCCATGCACCGCAAACACCATGTACACTAACTGCTCCAACAGGATCATCTATTCTTAGGACTTTATCAATGAACTCAACACTAACTACAACTATAGCTCCAGCTATAAGCCCAATTATGATCGCACTTGTTGGTGATACATTTGCACAACCTGCTGTTATTCCTACCAATCCTGCAAGTGCACCGTTGAGCGTCATGCTTATATCAGGTTTACCATATTTTATCCATACTATGAACATTGCAGAAATAGCCCCGCCTGCTGCTGCTAAATTGGTTGTAACTGCAATTCTGGCAATACTCATATCAGTCCCTGCAACAGTACTTCCAGGGTTAAACCCAAACCATCCAAACCAAAGTATAAATACTCCTAATGCTGCCAAAGGAATATTGTGTCCTAAAATAGCATTTGAAGAACCATCTTTGTTATATTTTCCTATCCTAGGCCCTAGTATTATAGCTCCTGCTAAAGCTGCCCATCCTCCGACAGAGTGTACAACAGTTGATCCTGCAAAATCAATAAATCCTTTTGCACTTAACCAGCCTCCACCCCAAGTCCAGTGACCTACTATAGGATATATTATAGCTGAAATAACAATACTATAGATCAGATAAGATCCGAACTTTGTTCTTTCGGCCATTGCTCCTGAAACAATTGTTGCAGCTGTTGCAGCAAATACTGCCTGAAACATCCAAAAGGTATATGGAAATAATCCATCTGACATTGACGGATCTATAGAACCAGGAATACCAAAAAATCCAAACTTGGAAGTTCCGAACATTATTGCAAAACCAATAACAAAATAAACAATAGATCCGATAGAAAAATCCATGAGATTTTTCATCATTATGTTGCATGCATTCTTAGCTCTTGTAAAACCAGACTCCACTAGAGCAAAGCCAGCCTGCATAAAAAAAACCAGAAATGCTGCGATAAGCGTCCACATGGAATTTATAGCTACCTGATTACTTGCAGCAGTAGCTCCATCTTCGCAAAAAGCAAATGGCGTTAATGCTATTGCAGTAATAAACAGAAGGCTTAATATCCTCTTAAGAAAGCGCATTTTTCCCTCCTTGTTTTTAGTCGTGGGTCATGAGTACTGTGTATTGTGTCTACAGTATGGAATACTACTTTTAGTTTTCCTTGTTAAACACAGTACACATTACCCATGACGCACAAACACATTTTAATATTCAAACCCTATACTTACACCGCCGTAAAATTCATTACTGGCTGTATCCCCATATGTTGAATCATCCAAAATTATACTATATGAACATGTTGGTGTAATTGTAAAATAATTAAACACCGGAATACTTACACTACCTGTAAAGTTCATATCTGCAAAACCTGAACGCGGGCAGCCCATTGTTAACATTTTATTACCAACATACCCTACTGTCATGCCTATATCCGCAGAAATATCATTTCCGAGATCAAAACTATGGCCTATTCCAAAAAGAAGATAACTTCCATGACCATTATCTATATCCCAATACCATGTAAATGAAGGCTGTAAAAGACAATCATATGATATGGAAACATATAGTTCATGAGTATCAAAAACATCTTTATCCTTCCAATCCAAATGAGGAAAGGTATAGTATATATACCCAAAAGATGTACTTATTGGATCCAGATAATCAGGAAGATCTATTCCAAAAAAATCAGCAGCAT
>JAQVOV010000034.1 GCA_028702395.1 Candidatus Omnitrophota bacterium | reverse complement strand
TTTGATGACTGGATAATAATAGAAGATAACCTTGTAAACGCAGAAAAATCTTTTTTAGATGCACAAGCTAGTATGCTTATTGCAGAAGCTTATTGGATACAAGCTATAGGAGGGACATTGGATTATGATAATGAAAAGATCTAAAATAAAGTTATTTATAGTAATAGTCCTTATAGGGATATTATGTTCTTTGTTTTTACATAACAGAACAAAAGCAGGAAAAAACATTAAAAAGATAGTACACCCATCCAAAGAAAGCATATCTCTGACAGTTGTAACTACGGGTATTGTTGAACCTCAAAACAGACTTGAAGTTAAACCTTCTATAAGCGGAAGAATAGAGCAGATGTTAATTGATGAAGGCGACAAGGTTCAGCAAGGACAAACACTTGCTTGGATGAGTTCTACAGAACGTGCTGCTTTAATTGATGCTGCCAGCTCACAAGGAGATGAAGTGCTGGACTATTGGGAGGAAGTCTATAAAAAAACACCTATTATTTCTCCTATAACAGGGGAGGTCATTGTAAGAGTTGTTGAACCTGGACAAACTGTTACAAGCGCGGAACCTATCCTGGTATTATCAGATAGACTTATCATAAAAGCGCAATTTGATGAAACTGATATTGGTAGAGTAAGAAAGGATCAGGCAGCCTTAATAACTCTTGATGCTTATCCGGATGTTCAAATAGAAGGAGTTGTTGACCATATAGCATATGAGTCGGAAATAGTTAATAATGTCACTATTTATGAAGTGGATATTCTTCCCAAACATGTTCCGGAAATATTACGTTCAGGTATGAGCGTTACTGTTGAGATCATTGAAAGAACTAGTCAAGATGCGTTGACTATCCCTTCAGAGGCTGTTAATTATGACGGGAAAAGTACATATGTCCTTGTTCAGCAAAGCACCGGTAAAATTGTCCAACAAGATGTTGTTATAGGTCTTAGTAGTAATAATAAAACAGAAATAGTTTCAGGATTATCTATTAACGATAAAGTTGCTGTTTTTCAACAGCCTGAACTTGCCCAGAGAAAGACAACTGGCAGTAATCCTTTCATGCCAAGCAGAAAAAACAAATGATAGAGATCAAGAATTTAAGTAAAACATATGGTGAAGGAGAACTTGCGGTATTTGCACTTCGTGATGTGTCTCTTACAATTGCACAAGGTGAATTCGTTGCTATTATGGGAGCATCAGGTTCAGGCAAATCCACTCTTTTACATATCTTAGGGTTATTGGATAGACCTGATAAAGGGTCGTATTCTATTTTAGGTGAAGAGGTGTCAAGATTATCTAATGATAGTTTAGCTCATTTACGGAACAGTTTAATGGGTTTTGTTTTTCAGCAGTTCCATTTATTGAGACGAACAAGTGTTCGTGAGAATGTAGAACTGCCGCTTATATATTCAGGAAAAAAAGTAGACAATAAAAAAGCTATAGAAAAACTGGAAGCTGTTGGACTTTCAAAACGAATTACCCATCTGCCTAATGAATTATCCGGCGGAGAACAACAGAGAGTTGCCATCGCACGTGCACTTGTAAATGAACCTCTTGTTATTCTTGCTGATGAACCTACAGGGAATCTTGATACAAAAAGTGAAGAAGAGATAATTAAGATAATTCAATCATTAAATGCTCAAGGAAAAACCATTATACTTGTTACACATGAACATGAAGTTGCTAAATTCGCAAAAAGAATTATTAATATGCGGGATGGTCGTATCATATCTGATGTAGAACAGATCCCGCATAAAATGATCAGGGAAAATGAAGGAGATATCACCAGGATCCTTAAAGAATCCCATTCTTCCATAGAGAAAATCGAATTCTCCGAGCATGTTCGTCAAGCTTTCAGAGCAATTGCTTCAAATAAAGTCAGATCATTTCTTTCAATGCTTGGTATACTTTTTGGAGTTGGTGCTGTTATTGCAATGCTTGCATTAGGTCAAGGAGCTAAAGAGTCAATGGAAACAAGGCTAAAAACACTTGGATCCAATCTTTTGCAGATAAGAGGAGGTTCAGCTAAAGTGCATGGGGTATCAGGCGCAGCAGCAACTCGCTTTACTAATGCAGACGTAGAAGATATTCAGAATATGAAACATTTTGTAAGTAAAGCCAGCGGCAGTGTAAGCGGAAGCGGTCAACTAGTATATGAAAACAATAATTGGAATACTAATATTGAAGGAGTAGGGTATGATTATGGTTCTATGCGTGCAACTGTTCCTGAAATAGGCAGATGGTTCATAAAAGAAGAATATACTAAACGCGATAAAGTGGCTATACTGGGGTATACAGTTGTTGAAAAACTTTTTGGAAGCAAAAATCCTGTAGGCCAGATCATAAAAATAAATCGTATAAACTTTAAAGTTATAGGCATTGCACCTGAAAAAGGGGCAGGAGGATTTCGTGATCAAGATGATGTTGTATATATCCCTCTTACTACAGCTATGTACAGGGTTTTAGGTAAAGATTATATAGATCGTATTTATGTGGAAATAAGTGATGTGGGATCAATTAAACAAGCACAGAAGCAAATTGAGGAACTTATCATAAAAAGACACCGTATATATAAAGACAGTGAAGATGCTTTTAACATACGAGATATGAGTGAAATTCGCGAAATGTTAAGCAGTACAACTCAAACCATGAGTCTTTTGCTTGGATGTATTGCTGCAATATCCCTTTTAGTTGGAGGTATAGGGATAATGAATATTATGCTTGTTTCAGTAACTGAACGTACTCGTGAGATAGGCTTGAGAAAAGCAATTGGTGCAAGGGCAAAAGATGTAATGATGCAGTTTCTTATTGAAGCAGTAGTTATGACATTAAGCGGAGGGTTTATCGGTATTGTGATTGGGATACTTGTTGCTGTCATACTATCCTTTATAGCAGGATGGGCAACAAAAGTGACTATTGCAAGTGTTATACTGGCAGCAGGTTTTTCAATACTTGTAGGATTATTTTTCGGGATATGGCCTGCAAGAAAAGCTTCAGAACTTAACCCTATAGAAGCATTAAGATATGAATAATTCTAGTTTAACTAGTGGTATTTGGCAAAGCGCATAAGCGCAAATAGCATATCGTAGTGGAAGGTTCTAAACGTGGTTTTCGATTAGCGCTGTGCGTAAAGCGTATCTCGTAGTGGAACGTTCCGTTATGCGAAAGAACGGAATAAAATTGTTTTTTCGAGACCGCAAATTCCCCCACCGAGGGAATTTGCTTAGAACGAAAGCTCGTTGTTTAATAGGGTATACCGTGGCGAGCTTTCGTTATGTCCCTCAAAAACAATTTTATTCCTTTAAACGGTTACAACAACCCTAAAAAAAAGAGGGAAGGTTATCGCCAATTTTTTGGCAAGGGATTAATCTCATCCAAAAAATTTATTAGATAGGCCATGGGCCTATCTAATTCCTACGATATTTCCAAAGAAATATCGTAGGCGATCTAAAAGGGTAGGAACAAAGACAGGGGTTAGACATCGCTAAGTCTTTGTTCCTTTGAGATTTTATGAGGAAGGTTCTAAATAGGGTTGATAGGAAGTACAAAGAAAAAAAACAAATCGCACATAGCATATCGTAAAGCTCAATGGTTTTAGATACGAGCTTCGACCTGCGCACAGCGAGAAGAGTGGAACGCACTGGATGAGTTGATAAGGTTTTGTGACTAGATACCAAGGGAAGCTATCTTTAAATCAATTAATTCTAGTCACTAGTCACTAATAACAAAGGAGAAAAACATGCCAATAAAAAAAATAGAACAAAATTATCCAAATGTTTTTGGAATGGATTTTGAAGGAAAAGTGTCTCCACAAGAAATAGATGAGTTTTTGCCGCAGCTTGAAGCGGCTATAAACAAGGCTGACCATAAGTTAAGGCTTCTTGTAGATGTTTGTAAAGTGAAAGGTATGCATATAAGGGCAGACTGGGAAATGTTCGAATTTCTTAAACACCACGTACATGATATTGAATTTATTGCTATAGTAGGGGCTCATTCTTTGGATAAACTAATGAGCGAGATATTTTCCGAATCAGTTTTTAATGAAGCTGAAACTCTTTATTTTGAAGAAAAAGATATAGAACATGCATGGCAGTGGATCCAAAAAGCCAGTCACCCTAAAAACCAGCCGGTACGAAGATATGTTGATAGTGATAAAGGACTTTTTACTAAGTATAGTTCTCCTAATTATATGTAAGCTCATAGTCAATTTTATTGTTCAAAACCCAAGATGGATAGTAAATAAATACAAAAAATCAAAATAGTTGCAAGAATGTCTTTTTTGATTTACAATGATAAAATTAGTTTTATTGTTGCTTTTTTATCTTTTAAAAAGGGAGTGGAAATGAGTGGAATTTTTGGTGTTGTTTCAAAAAAAAATTGTTTGGAAACATTATTGTATGGTACAGATTATCATTCTCATTTAGGAACACAATATGGCGGATTAGCAGTTTTGGGGAAGGATTTTCAAAGACAGATCCATAATATAAGTCAAGGACAGTTCAAATCAAAATTTTACGACGATAGTAGAAAAATGGCAGGGAATAAGGGAATAGGCGTTATCAGCGATAGTAATGAACAGCCTATGTACCTTGAATCAAAATTCGGTAAGTTCTGTCTTGTCACAAGTGGTTTAATAGAGAATGCGGATAGTCTTGCAACGCAACTTTTTGATAAAGGGATATCTTTTAGCGAAATGCAGGATGGTTCTGTAAATGTTACAGAATTGGTCGCTAAGCTGATCAATACGGGAAAAACGATAACAGACGGTATTGAGAAGATGTTCGACGCTATTGATGGTTCTTGTTCTTTATTATTACTTAATAAAGATGGCGTTTATGCAGCTAGAGATAGATTGGGATATACTCCGTTAGTCATAGGGAAAAAAGATGATACATGGGCGATCACTTCTGAAACAACAGCTTTTTTAAATAATAAAATTGAAATAACAGAATATCTCAAACCCGGACAAATAGTTCTGCTTACAGAAAATGGTCCCCAAGTCAAACAAAAAGGGTCACTATCATGCCAGATATGCACTTTTTTATGGATATATACAGGGTTTCCTGCTTCTGATTATGAAAATATAAATGCAGAAATAGTAAGAGAAAGATGCGGTCGATCATTAGCAAAGAGGGATAAAGATATAGAAGTGGATCTTGTTGCTGGTATACCGGATTCTGGCATGGGTCATGCAGTAGGGTATGCTATGGAATCAGGAAAACCTTTAAGAAGACCTTTAGTTAAATATACACCTGGTTATGGTAGAAGTTATACTCCTCCTTTACAGGAAACAAGGGATCTTGTTGCAACTATGAAACTTATTCCCATAAAAGAAGTTATCAAAAATAATAGGATTGTTATATGTGAGGATTCAATAGTCAGAGGCACACAATTAAAAAATTTTACTGTTAACAAATTATGGGATTGTGGCGCAAAGGAGATCCATGTTAGAGCAGCTTGCCCGCCTCTTATGTTTCCATGTAAGTTCTGTCTTTCTACCAGAAGTATAGATGAGCTTGCTGCCAGAAAAGCTATTAGAGCCTTGGAAGGTAAAAATATAGAAAATATTTCAGAATATATTGATCATACAACTGAAAAGTATAAAAAAATGGTTGAGTGGGTCACTAAGGATCTTAATGTGTCTACAATAAGATATCAAACACTCGAAGATATGGTAACAGCAGTAGGTTTGCCTAAAGAGAAACTGTGTACATATTGTTGGACAGGGCAATGTCCAGCAAAGAATTAGTTAAAGATAAAATGGAAAAGCGTTTTAAATGGGGTCAGGTCTTGAATTTGTCATTTTTTATTTGTTCAACAAGTAATTGTTTCGAAAAAAGTGACAAATTCAAGACCTGACCCCAAAGTCACCAAAAGGAGGACATCATGTCAGAAAAACAAACATTTGAATATAAAGCTGAGATGAAACAGCTTTTAAATCTTATTATTCATTCTTTATACACACATCCTGAGATATTTTTGAGAGAACTTATTTCAAACAGTTCTGATGCATTGAATAAACTACGGATCAAAATGCTTACTGATAATAATGTATTCCAAAAGGATAAAGAACTGGGTATATGGATAGAATTTGACAGTAAAGCCAGGACTTTTTCAATTGAGGATTCAGGAATAGGTATGACAAAAGAAGAAGTTGTAAATAATCTTGGTACTATTGCTCGTTCCGGTACGTTAGAATTTCTGGAAGAAATAAAAAAGAACAAACAAACCAGTCAGGAAAATTTAATAGGGCAATTCGGTGTAGGATTTTATTCTGTATTCATGGTAACAGAAGAGGTTACAGTAGAAACGCGTTCATGGTTGAATGATGAAAAAGGATGTAAATGGGTATCAAAAGGGGAAGGTTCTTATACCATCGAGGATATGAACAAAACTACCAGAGGAACAAAGATATCTTTTAAACTAAAAGATGAATATAAGGATTTTGCAGAAGAATATAAAGTCAAGAATATCATAGAGAAGTATTCGAATTTCACCAACTTCCCTATATATGTAAAAAACACAAAGGTCAATACTATATCTGCTTTGTGGCATAAAGCAGAAAAAGATATTTCTTTAGAGGAGGCCAATGAATTTTACAAATATATAACAGATGATTATTCCGAACCATTAGGTTATAAGCACATATCAATAGATGGAAAAGTGAATTTTAAAAGCCTTGTTTTCATACCAAGTACAGCGCCATTTGATCTTATGAGAGTACATACTGAAAGGTCTCTGCATCTTTATTCAAATAAAGTGTTGATCCAGAAAGATTGTAAGGACCTTTTACCTGAATATCTTTGTTTCGTAAGAGGAGTAGTTGATACTGTTGATCTGCCTCTTAATGTATCAAGAGAAGTCACGCAATCGAGTCCTGTTATGGAAAACATAAAAAATATCCTTACAAGAGAGATATTGGGTTTATTGAAAAATTGGCAGGAAAAAGATATTGAAAAGTACAAGAAATTCTATGATAATTTCGGCCGAATGCTGGCAACGGGTGTAAACAGTGACTTTAAGAACAAAGATAAAATAGTCGATCTTTTGTTGTTCAGATCAACTAAGGCAACAGATAATAAGGGCAACAGCGTTTCATTGAAAGATTATGTGCTCCGTATGAAACCTTCCCAGAAAGAGATATATTATTTATCAGGGCAGACTGAGGATTCGATAATAAAAAATCCTAACTTAGAATATTTCAATAAAAATGATCTCGAGGTCCTTCTTTTGACAGACCCTGTTGAAGTATATATCATGCCCTTTATCAATGAATATAACAAGCATCAGGTCAAATCCATAGATAAAGCAGATATTGAGTTAAAGCCTGAAGATAAAGCTGAAAAACCTGAAGATGATCTTGCTGTATCGCTGCTAGGGAAATTCAAAGTTGTTTTAAATGACAAGGTCGAAGATGTTGTTCTGTCAAAAAGATTAGTAGAGTCTCCTGTTACATTGGTTACAAGTAAGGAAGGGCTTGACCCGCAAATGGAAAAACTTATGCGTACAATGAACAAAGACTTTTTGGGGTCTAAAAAAATAATGGAAATAAACGCTTCCCATCCATTGGTAAGGAATCTTTCAAAGAGACTTTCAGATAATGATAAAGATCCTATCATAGAAAAATGTATTGTGCAATTATTTGAAGGGGCAAAGTTCCTGGAAGGATCTTTGGAATCTTCAGCGGATTTTATTAAAAGAATGACAGAAATAATGGAACAAGCGACAAACAAGTGATATTGATCTTTGCTGCAAGCTTTTGTATCAATAGTGTAATATTATAATATAAAGCTTGTTAAGTATTTAACATGGTGTACAATAAGGAAATTAAGTTAAAGCCTAATTGGGTTGATAAGTCATGTGTCGTATGTCTTATTATTCGTTTTGCCTATTTACAGGTAAACTCATGAGGGCTTCAGCTATATTTAATAGCTAGTGGTGTCATGAGTTTTTTTGTAGAAAACTTTTTATGTAGTCTTCCACAGTCTACCTGCCTTACGGCAGCAGGCTCAATACAAAAAACACAAATCACATAGATATTAAAAGAAAGAGAGAAAAGATATGTTATCATTTAATCAACTGGGATTATCAGAAGAAGTTTTAGCTGTTTTAGAAAAAAAAGGATTTGAAACACCTACTCCAATACAGGAAAAAACCATTCCTGCAATACTTTTAGGAGTGAAAGATGTTGTTGGTCAAGCTCAGACAGGTACAGGAAAAACTGCAGCTTTTGGGTTGCCTATGATAGAGCTTTTAAAAGAAAATTCTAAAAATGTGCAAGCACTTATTCTTACCCCTACAAGAGAACTTGCAATACAAGTAGCAGAAGAGATAAATTCTTTAAAAGGATCCAAAAGATTAAGTATTGTCCCTATATATGGAGGACAATCCATTGATCAGCAATTTAGGGCTTTAAAAAAGGGGGTTGATATTGTTGTTGGTACTCCGGGTCGTGTTATGGATCATCTTGAAAGAAAAACATTAAAGATAAAGGATATTTCGTTTTTTGTTCTGGATGAAGCTGATGAAATGCTTAACATGGGATTTGAAGAGGATGTTAAGGCTATATTTGGGCAAACATCGCAAGAAAAACGTACCATGCTTTTTTCTGCTACTATGCCGAATGCAATTATGAAAATAGCTGAAAAGTTCATGAAAGAACATGATGTTTTTCGGGTAGCTAAAGGGAATTTGACTATAAGCCGTACGGATCAGATATATTTTGAGGTTTCTCAAGGAGATAAATTTGAATCTTTCTGCCGTATTATCGATATGGAAGAAGATTTTTATGGAATAGTCTTCTGCAGAACTAAAGTAGAAGTTGATACTGTTTCAAGCAGACTTATAGAGCGCGGGTATAATGCAGATGGTCTACATGGAGATATGTCACAAAGTCTAAGAGAAAAAATACTTCAAAGATTCAAAAAGAAAAGATCCAATATCATGGTTGCAACGGATGTTGCAGCACGCGGTATAGATGTACATGATCTTACACATGTTATAAATTATTCTCTTCCACAGGATCCTGAGTCATATGTTCATAGAATTGGACGTACAGGACGGGCAGGGAAAGATGGTACGGCTATTACTTTTATTACTCCGGCTGAGTACAGGAGATTAAAATTCATAAGTCGTGATATTCAGGCAGATATACGTAAAGAAATATTGCCTAAGGTCAAAGATGTTATTGCACAGAAAAGACAAAGGATACAAGGGACTTTGGAAAACATCGTTAAAGAAACTCCTAAACCAGAGTATCTTCAGATGGCGGAACAACTTCTTGAAAATAATACCCCAGGAAATATTATAGCAGCACTTTTACAGAATTCATTTAAAGAAGCTTTAGATGAAAAAAGCTATGTTGAAATTGATGAATCAAGAGGTACTGTTGAGATGAGGGGTAAAACTCGCTTATTTGTAAGACAAGGTAAAATAGATGGGTTAACAGCTAAAAGCCTTGCAGACTATATAAAAGATAAGTGTAATATAAGAGATAATGATATACGCGATATTCAAATAATGGAAACTTTTTCTTTTGTCACTCTTCCTTTTCAAGAAGCTGAACAGCTTACTGAGTATTTCAAAGATAAGCATGGAAAAGGTATGCATATGTCTAAAGCCAATAAAGCTAAATCCTTTGGGGTAGGACATGGAACAGATAATAGAGGTCCGAGAGGTGCGGGAGGATTCAGATCATCAAGAGGACCAAGACCTTCAGCAGGACATGGAAGTTATAGAGGACAAGGTTCAAGATTTTCATCAGGACAAAGTTCATCATATTCACCAAAAAGATCAAGCGGAAGAGATCCAAGAGAACGATAAATAATATAGCGAATAGCAAAGCGCATAAGCGCAAATCGCATATAGTGTAGGAAGGTTCTGAATAGAGTTTCAGGAAAGGCTTGCTATGAAAAATAGCAGGCCTTTTTTATTAGCAAAATTTCTTTGCATATGTGTAATAACAGCAGTATAATGAAGATAAATATGATAATAAAAACCTTAGTTAGTCTTATAATTATTTTAACTGCGAGTTGGATAGGCAAAAAGGTCCCTACTTTGGCAGGTCTTATAGGTGTTATGCCTCTTACAGGTGTGTTAGTTATGATCTGTCTATACATTGATTCCAAATCAGACATTCAAATTCTTAAAGAATATAATAAAGGCGCGATTTGGGGTATTATTCCAACGATCCTTTTTTTTGTTGCTGTATACTTTTCTCTAAAAAAAGGTATTAATTTCCCGTTTTCCATGGCGATCGGTTTTTTTGTTTGGAGTATAGGCGCTTTTACTCATCAGGCTATACTTAGATAAAAGGTGAACAAATATGAAGAAAATATTTTTATGCTTTTTATGTTCTGTGTTAGTGTTTTCTATACCTTTTTCATTCGGAGAAAGTATTATAGATCACGCTCAACAAACCTTTAAATTAAAACATATAAATTCGGTATTGTTTAATGAAGACGGTACTGTTACTCTTATCTTACAGCCGAACATAGGTTTTTCTATGCAGGATATAAATGGTAATGAAGTCGAACAAGTTACTTTACAACCGAAACAATGGTGTAAACTCAGCTCCGATACTGCCGTAATTATTTACAAATTCAAAGGAAACCTCAAGACAGTCTTGGTTTTCAGTGTTGAAAATGTTTTTACTTCACTTGATAGGCAGATCAGTAACAAGGAATCAGGCTCGGTTTATGTTGCTGCTTATTAAGCGGTTGATATGGCTTGGTGAATAGTGAATAGTGAATAATATCAATTGATTTAAAGATATAATGTTAGAAGACGGAAGACGGAAGACGGAAGGCGGAAGACGGAAGGCGGAAGACGGAAGGTTAAGAGGGCTTATAAACTGTCATCCCGGTTTCCCTTCCTATTGAATCAGGGGAATACCGGGATCTAGTACGAAGAAAAAAGCTTAATAGCGAATGGTTTAAAGGACCCGAGATCCCTGCCTGTCCGGCAGGCAGGCCGGTATTTGCCGTCTTGATAGCCGGCAAAACCGGGATGACAAGTATAAACGCAATAATAAGTCACGGTTCACGGTTTACGGTTAACGGTTAACGAAATACGAGGATTGCATGAGAAAAGGTTTAATATTTTTTATTTTCTTTATAGTAGTTGGGCTCGTCTGCCAATTATATGCAGAAGATGTATTTGAGTTTGCCAGAATGCAGGGAAGATTGAAATATATAACCCAGTTAAGATATAATCAGGAAGGTACAGTTACTCTAGTTAGGAGTAATGACACAGATTTTATTATGCTTGACCCTAACGGCAATAATGTCGATCAGGTTACTTTAGCAAGTAATCAAACGTGCACATTAACCAAGGATAAAGTAAGTATTTCTTATAGGTTTTCACATAAGAGAAAACGTGCTTTACTTTTCTATGCAGAAGAAAAATATATGGGTACGGGAATAGGCGATCCTCCACAAAGCAGATCAGGTGCTATTCGTGTTAGGCAATATAACTTATAAAAATCATCACTTTGTAAGAAAGACTATTTTTGTTGTAAATGGACAATTTACAGAAAACATTGACTTTTTCTAGATATAGGATAAAATAGAAAAACATGAAAAAAAGAAAAAATCTTCTATTGTTTATTCTTTCTTTTATTATTATAGTGGAGAGCATTCATATGGTATTTGATAACAATGTTCATGCTGATAACAAGTTTAAAAAAGCAATGTTCGCAGGAGGATGTTTCTGGTGCATGGAGCCTGCTTTTGAGCAGTTAAAAGGTGTTGTTGATGTAAAAGCAGGATATGCAGGAGGCAAAGAAAAAGATCCTACCTATAAAGATTATGCCCAAAAAGGATATTTGGAAGTTATACAAGTTACATATGATCCTTCTTTAATAAAATATGAGGATCTTTTGAACACATTTTGGATGAGTGTTGACCCTACAGATGATAATGGGCAGTTTGCTGACAGAGGTAAGCATTATTCAACAGCTATATTCTATTATGATAATGAGCAGAGACTTTCAGCAGAAAGATCAAAACAAAGGATCAATGACTCAGGGAACTATAAAAAACCTGTTGTTACTGATATTGCTGCATATACGAATTTTTATACCGCAGAAGAATATCATCAGGATTATTATAAAAAGGAGACTGCCAGATATAAGAACTATAGAAAGCATTCAGGGAGGGATGATTATCTTAATAAAATATGGACAGAGAAAGAAAAAGATAAGCTGCTTAATGAGCAGAGTGCTAAAGATAAAGATATAGCTAAAAAAAAGAGAATTAAAGAGTTAACAGAAATGCAATATAAGGTAACACAAAAAAATGCCACAGAACCTGCTTTTAATAATGAATTTTGGGATAATAAACAGGAAGGTATTTATGTTGATATTGTTACAGGAGAACCTTTGTTCAGTTCAAAAGATAAATTTGATTCAGGTACAGGCTGGCCAAGTTTTACTAAACCAATAGACAATGATAATATTCTTAATAGAACAGATACAAGTTATGGCAAAACAAGAACTGAGGTTAGGAGCAAAGAAGGGGATTCTCATTTGGGTCATCTATTTGAAGATGGGCCTGGACCTACAGGGAAACGTTATTGTATAAATTCAGCATGTATGAGATTTATCCCTAAAAAAGACCTTGAAAAAGAAGGATATGGGCAATATTTAAAACAGTTTGAAAAAAAATAATATTCTATGATAAAATATAAACTAAATTCTTAAAAAAGGAGACCTATGCTACCTTTTATTAACTTACCTATGAAAATAATAAAATTGTTTGATTCTAATGTCTCTGCACAGGAAATAGCACTTGGTGTCTGCATGGGAATGTTCATGGGCTTTATCCCTTTGAAAGGAGTTCTTGGGATATTGCTTGTTATATGTTTTTTAATTTTCAAGATAAACAGATTAACAACTATGCTTGTCCTTCCTATATTCAAACTTATATATTTATTAGGCCTTTATCATTTTACTGATGCTATAGGCGGATGGTTATTAATTGATATTAAACCATTGATGTCTTTTTGGAATATTATTGCAGGATTACCTTTAATAGCATTTTTGGATATTAATAATACACTAGTAACAGGAGGGTTAGTATTGTCTGCATTATTATTTGCTCCTGTGTATTTGCTTTCAAAAAAAGG
>JAQVOV010000165.1 GCA_028702395.1 Candidatus Omnitrophota bacterium | reverse complement strand
GTCCCTACATTACCCTCTTTAATAGCTCTTAGGATATTGCCATTGGTATTAAGATTGAATACCCTTATCGGCATATTGTTATCCATGCATAAACTAACAGCTGTTGCATCCATTACCTTAAGCTCTTTTTTAAGAACATCCATATAAGCTATATTCTTAAATATTTTCGCATCTTTATGCTTTACAGGATCCTTGTCATACACTCCGTCTACTTTAGTAGCCTTAAGTATTACACTAGCACCTATCTCTGTTGCCCTTAACGCTGCTGCTGTATCTGTTGTGAAATATGGATTACCTGTACCTGCCACAAATATTACTACTCGACCTTTTTCTAAATGACGAGTGGCTCTGCGCTTTATATAAGGCTCAGCAAGCTCATGCATAGCTATCGCTGTCATAACACGTGTCTGAACACCTTCTCTTTCAAGCGCATCTTGCAAAGCTAACCCATTCATCACTGTTGCTAACATTCCCATATAATCAGCTTGCGCTCTATCCATTCCCCTTGAAGTTGCTTCTTTTACACCTCTGAAAATGTTTCCTCCGCCAACTACAAGAGCAATTTCAACACCGGAGCTTCTCACCTCTTTTATCTGCTTTGCAATAGAATCAAGCACATCCGGATCAATCCCTGATTCCTTAGTACCATCAAGAGCTTCACCGCTTATCTTTAACAAAACTCTCTGATTCTTTTCCTTTGCCATATTTATCTCCATTTATAGCAAGTTCGAGAATCGGGATTCGGGATTCGAAAATCGGAAATTGTATTACTTATAAAGTGTTTTTTTATTTCCGTCTTCCGGTTCCCGTCTACCGATTTCCGAATTCCTATTAACTCAGTTTATTCCCCAACTTGAAATCTAGCAAATCTCTTTATAGTCGTATTTTCACCAAGCTTAACAATAACATTTTCAACAAGCTGCTTTATCTTTACGTTAGGATCTTTTACAAAAGGCTGCTCTAAAAGGCAATTATCTTCGTAATATTTTTTCAGCTTATTCTCAACAATACTTTCCTTAACCTGCTCAGGTTTGTTCTTATCTTTTTCTGATTGGTTAAGCTGCTCAGCATATATCTCGCGTTCCTTAGCTTTAACATCCTCAGGAACTTCATCAATACTGACATAAATAGGTTTTGCAGCAGCTATCTGCATAGCAACATCTTTAGTGAACACTTTAAAGATCTCATTGCGTGCAACGAAATCAGATTCACAGTTTATCTCTACCATAACACCAAGCTTACCGCCCATGTGTACATATGTTTCTATAACACCTTCTTTTGTTGCTCTGCCTATCTTTTTTGCAGCTGTAGCCTGCCCTTTTTTTCTAAGTATTTCAACAGCTTTTTCAAGATCACCGTTAGACTCCTGTAAAGCTTTTTTGCAATCCATCATACCAGCATTGGTTTTTTCTCTGAGTTCTTTTACTACATTAGCACTTACCGTCATTTCTTTCTCCTTATTTGATCTATGTATATTGTGTCGTGGGTACTGCGTAATGTGTCTGCTGTGGAATTCTAAATTCAGTTTTCCTTATAAGACACAAGACGCACAGACTCATGACTCAAGACGCATTTTTTTATTCACCATCTTTTTCTTCGAATTTTTCTTCAGCTTCAGCTACTATCTTAGGTTTCACTTCTTCAACCTTTTTAGGAGCAATTTTTTTTACTTGTATCTTAGCTTCTTCTGCTGTTTCTTCTGTTTTATCAACAGGCTTTGCAGCTAGAAACTGTTTTCTTCCGTCTTCAACACTTTTAATAAGTGTTTCTGTTATGTATTTAATTGATTTCAATGCATCATCATTACCAGGTATAACATAATTTACATCATCAGGGTCGGAATTTGTATCAACAAGCCCTACGATAGGTATATTAAGTTTTTTTGCTTCTTTAATCGCGATATCTTCCTCTTTAGAATCTATAACAACCAATGCTCCTGGAAGTCTATCCATTTTTCTTATACCAGCAAGATTTTTTAGAAGTTTTGAGATCTGTTTTTCTATATCTGATTTTTCTTTTTTTGCGATAAGATCATATGTCCCATCTGTTTTTTTAGCTTCAAGTTTATCAAGTTTGGTTATACTTTTACTGACTGTTTCAAAATTAGTTAAAGTACCGCCAAGCCATCTGTTATTGACATAAAACATGTTTGTCTGTTCAGCTGCCTGCTGTACACTGAGTGCTGCTTGTTTTTTTGTACCTACGAAAAGAATGTAGCTTCCTGCTCTTGCAACTTCTCTTAGGAATTTTGAAGCTTCGTCAAGAAGTTCTTTGGTTTTTTGAAGATCGATTATGTAGATCCCGCTTTTTGCTCCAAAGATATATTTTTTCATCTTTGGGTTCCAACGATTGGTCTGATGACCGAAATGTACCCCTGCTTCAAGGAGTTCTTTGATCACTTTTGTGTCACTTGTACTCATTTTCATTACCTTTCTTTGTCCGTTATTGCCTGTTTTTGCGTTCGTGTAGTTAAGCTTATCTACACTGATAAACTTAGCGGATGAACACCATCCTATTTATATAATATATACATAGGACACGCAATTTGTCTGCTTATTATACTATCTAAAATAAATATGGCAAGTATTTTTTGAAAAAACTTTAGAACCTGGTCCTATAGAACCAGGTTCTACGTTAGGAATTATAGAAAGCTTGTTTTAGGTTTATCGTAAATACTTATTATAGATTTAACTAGGCGAAGAGTCTGTCTGGCCTCCGGCAGGTCCCCACATCCTGGTAGCACCTTTTGGCGTTTGAGTATATTCTAAAACGCGTGAGAAATTATCCGATTCAAGACAAACTGTCTTTGTACCAATACTCAGATAAAAAGCAGCTGCTAATTGACATACTTCAAGAATTGCCTGTTTTGGGTTAAGCTCAACTTTGCTTATTATAGGTTCTTCATAAATATGTTTTTTATTCATGTATATATTATGCCTATATTTCTTTTAAACTTCGAACTGTATATCGTGGAGTTTTTTATAAAGACCGTTCTTTTGAATAAGCTCATCATGTGTAACTACCATGAGAACCTGGTTCTGTAGAACCAGGTTCTCCATTAGGAATTTAAAAAAGGTTGTTTTAGGCTTCGAACTGTATATCGTGGAGTTTTTTATAAAGACCGTTCTTTTGAATAAGCTCTTCATGTGAGCCTTGTTCAGATATAACACCATCTTCAAGAACAATTATCTTACTTGCATTTTTTATAGTGCTAAGCCTATGCGCTATAACAAATACTGTTCTGCCTTTCATAAGTCTATCAATAGCT
>JAQVOV010000164.1 GCA_028702395.1 Candidatus Omnitrophota bacterium | reverse complement strand
TTATCAACAATTATACCTACAAATCCTAATCTTTTTTCCATCATAACCCTCCTAAAACCTTTCGACGCGTTCGTCGTTCCACTTTTCACTTTCTCAAGGTTATTTTTGAATCCATTTTTTTGCTTCAAAAAGAAAAACCCTGATCTACCATTACTTATGGTCAGATCAGGGTTAACCCTTTTATCATAACCCTAAGTTTCAGATATATTATCCTTAACCGCAGGAATATTTTAATAGTTTATTAAAACTAT
The DNA here is from genome assembly GCA_028702395.1 of Candidatus Omnitrophota bacterium. GTDB lineage: Bacteria > Omnitrophota > Gorgyraeia > JABMRN01 > JABMRN01 > JAQVOV01. Next base: position 3,065 of record JAQVOV010000164.1, on the reverse strand, counting down.
TTTTCTTTGCTAATCTCTAGTACAAAACACTCTAAACATTATATTAACAATCCCATTTAGGCTCTTCAACACTTTTTCCTTTTACCTTTTTACTTTTACCTTTAAAAGGTATTCACCTGTTTGTTTTTTAATGCCCTGAATGTTCAGGTTTAACTTTCTGAGCATTCATATCTTTTTGTTTTTTGTCAATATGCTTGCCTCTTTTCAAATAGGATGTGTGAAGCAATTTATGTGAAAGTTTTCCGCATGGTCCATCTGTTAAGAAATCTGCATATATTTTTTTTACAATAGGATTATCATGAGATTTTCTGTACTCCAAAGATTCATCCTCTGCATAAATAGCTCTTGCTCTGGCTTCTCTTATCGCAGGAGATGTAGGCATAGGCTGTCCTCCTCCTCCAATACATCCTCCGGGACATGCCATTATCTCAATAAAATGAACATCATCCAGTTCTCCTGCACACAACATATCCATTATCTTTTTAGCATTAGCCGTTCCATGTGCTACCATAACCTTCAAAGTTGCGCCCTCAAGGAATTTCCATGCATCTACTGCTTTAACTATAGGCAGTTCTGCTTTTCTTATTCCTTCCATTCCTCTGACAGGCTCTATTCTCAACTTCTCAAAAGGCACTTCTTCTCCTGTAACTATCTCATAAGCAGTTCTTATAGCAGCCTCCATAACACCGCCTGTTGCTCCAAAAATAACAGCTGCCCCTGAACCAATACCTAAAGGATCATCAAAATCACTTTCCGGTAAATTCGGGAGATCTATACCTGCTTCTTTTATCATTTTAGCCAATTCCCTTGTTGTTACAGCATAATCTACATCTTGAAAACCTGAATCATTCATCTCAGGCCTTTCACATTCAAATTTTTTGGCAGTACAAGGCATCAATGAAACACTAACGATATTTTTAGGATCAACATTATTTCTTTGAGCATACCACGTTTTTAAAACTGCTCCAAACATCTGCTGAGGACTCTTCGCTGTTGAAACATATTTGAGTTTATCAGGATAAAAATGTTCAATATATTTAACCCACCCCGGAGAACATGATGTAAACTGCGGTAACGCAACATCCTTATCTTTATCTACAATTGCTTTCTTTAATCGTAATAACAATTCTGTCCCTTCTTCCAATATTGTCAGGTCTGCTGTAAAATTCGTATCAAATGCTTTATCAAAACCCATACGTTTTAAAGCTGTATTGAGCTTTTTTGTTACACATGTTCCTGCAGGCAGTCCAAATTCTTCACCAATAGCAGCTCGAGGTGAAGGTGCTGTTTGAATAACAACATGCTTTTTGGGATCATCTATAGCTTCCCATATCTTTTCTATATCTGTCTTCTCCCGCAATGCGCCTGTAGGACAACGATTTATACATTGTCCGCAGTTAATACAAACAATATCCGACATAGGCTTATCCATAAAAGTCGCTATCTTTGTTTTTGATCCTCTATTAATAGCTTCTAATACCCCTACTTCTTGAAGGTCTATACATGTCCTGACACATCGTTTACACAAAATACATTTATCCATATCCCTAACTACAGAGTAACTTGACTCATCAACTTTATATTTTGGTTTGTCTATATGCCCAAAAAGATATTCTGTAACACCATATTCTTCAGCAAGATCCTGCAGTTCACAGTTCCCATTCTTTTTGCAGGAATAGCACTCCCCATAATGATTTTTAAGCAGAAGCTGTATGATATTCTTTCTGGCATGTCTAACTCTGGAAGATGTTGTTTTAACCTTTATAGTATCAAAAACAGGGAAAGAACATGCTGCCTGCAAAGTACGCTGTTTTTCAACTTCAACAACACATACTCGACAAACACCTGCTAAACACAGATCTTCATGATGACACAAGGTAGGTATTTTTATCCCTATCTTTTTTGCTGCTTCAAGAATAGTTGTGCCCATTGGCACCTTAACATCGATCCCATCTATCTCAACCCTAACAGTACCCCCTAAAGATCCAGGATCAACTTCATCAACTTTTTGAGATCTTTGACTGATCGGTGCTCTCGAGGTATCGTCACTAAATGTTTTTTCACTCATAAAATTATACTCCTTTATTAACTGAAATTTTCGAATATTGCTAAAAATGCATTTGGACTTGATTGCCCTAATCCGCATTTTGAAGCACATTGCATCGTTTCTGCCAACGAATAAAGTTTAGATCTATCTTCTTCTGAAAATTTACCTTTCTTCATATTCTGATGCATTTCCAACAAAACAGGTATACCTTCTCTGCAAGGCGTACACTGTCCGCAGGATTCTTCTTCAAAGAATTTCAAGAAATTCTCTGCAACATCCATCATATTGCGATCTTTGTTAAATATTATGATCGAACCGCCCGTTGGGATATCCTCGAAAGCAATTACCCTATTAAAATCTTTTTCACTTAGGCAAGTACCTGAAGCTCCCCCTACTTGCACAGCTTTAACCTTGTCCGCTTCGACCAATTTAATAATATCATTTATAGATGTACCAAAAGGTATCTCATAAACCCCAGGTTTTTTGCAATCCCCTGAAACACTTATAAGTTTTGTCCCTGCACTTTTTTCAGTCCCGAATTTCTTGAAAAAATCTGCACCTTTTGCGATTATCTGAACTATAGCAGCATTTGTTTCTACATTATTGACAACTGTAGGATCTCCCATATACCCTGTATTAACAGGAAACGGGGGTCTATTTCTAGGTTCACCTCTATTTCCTTCCAAAGACTCTATTAAAGCAGTTTCTTCACCGCAAACATAGGCACCGCTTCCCATAACTATCTCTATATCAAAATTAAACCCTTTTCCTAAAATATTCTTTCCTAAAACATTATCTTTTTTCATTTTTTCCAATATTAGATTGAGTCCATCAATAAAAGAAAAATATTCTCCTCTAAGATATAAAAACCCTTTATCAGCTCCTATCGCAAAACCTGCAATGACCATACCCTCAAAAACTTGTTGTGCATATTCCGTTAAAAGAACTCTGTCCTTAAATGTTCCTGGCTCCCCTTCATCTGCATTACATACAACATATTTTTGAGCAGCCTGTGCAC
>JAQVOV010000033.1 GCA_028702395.1 Candidatus Omnitrophota bacterium | reverse complement strand
CTTGCTTTACCAGGTGGAATAGAATCAGGTAAAGTTATTCATAACAAAAGAAAAATGTTCTTTATCCTTACTGATGAAATTGATGCTAGTATGATGGCATCTTCAACTCAATATAGGATAGCAACGCCTTCTGATCCTATAGATGTTAATAGTGCCGAATACCACGCTAAAAAAGCCTGTGTTATGCTGGCGTATGATATAACTCAAGCTGAAGGAGGCTCAGTAGAAGTAAGACGAAAACTGATCTCTGATGCACGGCTTGATCAAGGTGATGTTGAAACTACTTCATATTATAGTGTTGACCGAGCAACAGGAAGAATAACAATTCTTGAAAAAGGAAAAGAACTTATTGATAAACTCGCACAAAAGGTTTCATCAGAAAACCCGGATATGTCTTTTGAGGAAGCGAAGAAGATCATTAAAAATTCTATTGAAATGATAGAAGTTTATTCTGCAGGGGTTCAGTATGAGGTTATAGGCGATGAGATCAAGTTATATGATGAGAGTAGTGGTAAACTGGGAAATAGAAGATTAAGTGATGGTAAACATACTATATTGGAATTGTATCTTAAAGAAGTTTGTGGAAGTAAAGATGTTGTTGTTAGAGGTGATAGCAAAAGTAAATCAGAGATAGGTGGGGGTGTTGCAAGAACTGAAAAGTATGTGTTCATTACAGGGTCCAGTGGTACTGCAATAGCTTCACAAAATGAAATAGAGAAAATATTAAAAAATACAAACCCAATAGTGCAGTTCCCTACTCATAAAGAGAAAAATCGTACTACAAGACAGATCCTTTATAATGGGGATGCCCAATTAATAGCAAATACGCGTAATTGGTTACAACAAAGACTGCATCCTAGAGCAGGAACGTTAGCTACAGGTGAAGCATGGACAAAAACGACCTTTTTACCGGCATTTATGTACCAGCGTTCAACAAATGATGCACAAAAGATGAAAGGAATATTAGAGCTCATTTTTAAGAACGATAAAAGATTTGAAGGCATTGATATGACCATACAAATTGTTGATGGCCCTATTGAAAAGACTGAACTTGCTCAAATAATTGAAAAAGCCGGTCAACAAAATGTAATAACCATATTTACTGATGCTGGAGCAAGAGGAAATGACTATCAATCGGAATTTGCGAATTTAGCAGCAAAACCTGATGGCTATATAGAAGAACAAATGAAAGACTTATTGAAAATCTTACCTGATGAACATAGAGCAGATGATATAAGCCGTGCAAACCTTGTGAACGAATTTGCTGAAGAATTAACAGATTTTAATGAAATGAAACAAAGGATCAAAGAAGAAACTAATCTTGAGAAGAAACTCCTTATGATACTTGGTGCATTTGACAATGATATTACGCGTGGTCCGAATAATACTGCCAGGCGAGAAGAACTAATAGGATCAGTAAATGGTGTTTTTGATGATATGTTCGCACTTTGTACTACCAAAGAACAAAAAGAGATCTTCCTTGCATTTGAAACTAAAGTAAGATCGCGTTATGTTGAAGGATTTGCTTTGTTATCACAAGTAAGCAGTAGAACCATTGCTGATTTATTACAAGCGCTTGGTCGTGTAGGACGTCAATCAGATCCAAGTGATGTAACAATATTGTATGATCTTTCCGATATGGGCGTAGATAGAAGGTTTGTTGAACAAGGATTTGCAAATAATAGTAAAAAAATGGGTGCTTTTTTAACGGCAGTTGATGCTTACCAAAAAGCTTTTGATCAGTATCTTGTTAATGGATCACGAACAGACAAAGACCTGGAAGAACTTAACGCATTAAAAAAAGCTGTTTATGATCTTGTTTATGAAGCTTTATTGGAGAATGATGCACGTGCACAGGACAGTAGGATCGAGAATAACAAAAAAGACAAACATGTAATGTTCACTTTTATCGATGCTGTTGAACCTGTAAAAAATGCCCTTTCCCAGCAAACAACTCAAACACAGCCATTATCAGATTTTCTTGAAAATTTCACGAATGCACAGGGTGAAAATGATAAAAGAAAGATGCGTGATCTTAGAAAACAATTATTTAAACTATTAGATCAAGACGAATATATTTTAAAACAACCTGTTAAAAGCAGGCTTAGGCATCTTGTTCCATCTCTTAATATTAAAATGTATAATATTTCATTTAAATTAAAAAATGGGAATATAACGTCTTTGAAAAATTCCTTTGACTCAACACAAACAATTGTTGGGTTATTGATCTCAGTTATTCAAAGAAAACAATATTCTCAACTTGACAAGAAATTGAAAGATCAGATAACAAAAGAAGAATATGAAAAGGTCCTTGCAAAAGATTTTATTAAAGAAAAAATAAAAACAACACAAAACGTTGTTTTAGAAAATGTTACTGTTAGAGATATTGCTGGTAAAACCCTTGATGATTTTCAAGAACAGTTTTTGAAAGCTACTGAAAAAGGTGAAGATGCTGAGATATTTAAACTGCAAATGATATTTTTAGAGCTTTTTGGTTCTGATCCACAGGCTATGGCTTCTTTTAGTATAAAAACAAAAAATGGACAATTAAATGTTCTATCCCTTAATGCTGAGAATATTGAGCTTTTTATAGGGATATTAAAAGGAATAGTTGAAGGGATCCCATATTCAACACTTAATCCGGAAATACAAGTAATGATAACTGAAAGTGAATATCTTAGGATAATTGATGAATATGGCACAGATTTTCTTTTTAATAGCAGGTTTAAAAATGCTTATATGGATATTATAACAGAGGTTCTCCAATACGATTATTTTGAACAAACCTCTCAACTAAGAGGAAGTTCTCCTCTTTTATTCAAGCTTAGACTTGAGAAATGGACTAAGGATAGGGTTAATGACCTTAACAATGTTGTTTCAGGAAGACTTTTTACAAATGCTAAAGATACAGTAAAGGAGTATACATCTGAACCTGTTACAGATACAGATAAAGAAAAGGCTTCTAAATCTGCAAATTCATCTGCAAAAGATATTTTCCTTGGAACATTAAGAAAAACAATGGCCAAGCAGTTTGGTTTTATGCAGAGAATAGGCAATAAGATCGGAAGTTTTGTTAGAAAAGTATTTCGTTTTGTAGCACGTTCTCCAAGAGCAGAAACAGTTTTTGCTAAAAAGGATATCCCTGAGTTTCTTGGTAAAGCATATACTTCTACAAATATCAATGAAACCCAGCAAGTTTATGTTGTAAGAGACGATTCTTCTAAAGTTAGCAAGGATATGCTAGGCGTAGATGAAAATGGTGTGCCTGCAAAGGTAATGCGCGAATTAGCTGATAAGATAAAACAAGGGCAAAAGAAGACTGAATCTAAAAAAGCAGTTAAGATCACCGGTCAAACAATTGAAGTTGATGGCAGAAAAGTCAATATGTATAGTACTAGTGAAGATACTGCTGATGAAGATATGCAAACTGCAAAAAAAATGGCGTATAAACAGTATTTGGATGATCTATACGAACAAGGTTTATCAGCTACTGACGAGCAAGCCCCTGATTTTGTTTTTATTGGTAAAATGCCTATACATTGGTTACCGCCTGAAGAGGGAGATGCATCACAGATGTTAACAGATATAGCTAAAAGTCTAATAGACAAGGCTAAAGAAGATAAAACTACAGATCTCAAAGGACCATTGGTGGTTTTTACAGATGGGCTAAAGGATACAGTAAATGAATTTGAGGTTGAATTTTTAAATCTTACTATAATGGATAATGTTACTGCAATGCAGTTATTTTCTAATTTGAAAACAACTGTTCCTATATTGGATATGAGCCTTGCAGAAAACGTGTATGGGGATATTAGAGTTTTTAATGGACACGTTATATTTGTACAGCGTTTATCAAGCGGAAATATATTAGTACGTGATTTTGGTACAAGACCGGACGAAGCACAAAGAGAACAAATTAGAAGACTTTATGCTTTTTGTCAGCTAAAAAGTCAAGGTTCTCAGAAATTAAATAAATTTAACACTGCTTCAGAGATAGATAAAAGACAAAAACGAAAAGCACAATTAGGTGCATTTTCGTTTTTATTAGGGCAAACAGGCACAGATGATACTGGTCTTGAAGTAGCGCTTGAAGATCAGCAAATTTCACAGCTTATAAAAACTGAAGATATAAGTTCTGATGATATTAAGATCACTGAAACAGATGTTTTTATTAATGGGGAAATTCTTAAGGCAATACCTATTGAAGAACAACAAAAACCTATTACAGATATTGATCTAGCTTCGCAGATACCAGGAAAATTTAAGCAATGGTTTTTTAAGAAGGTACAAAACTGGATTAACCAAGGACAGATAATCAAACAATGGATATCTAACACAAAAATAATAGGTGATGCTCGTGATTCTTTAAAAGGTCATCCAACTATGTTGAAAGCATTTGATTTTGTATTTTTGGGTATTCCAGACTTTATGTGGACAATAATCCCAAAATTAACAGCAGGAATATATCAGTTACCAAGTTTGATCAATTCAAAGGTCTTTTTATGGATAGATACTAAAACTAGACTATGGAATGAATTATATCAGGATCGCTTTGGGTCCCCAAAGAGTATCGGTGATCCTGAGAAATGTATTGATGCTGAACATATATCATATTTAAATAAAAGACTGGATGAAATTTCGGTTCCGGAAAGCTATAAAAATGAGTTTGCACAGATCAAACAACGGATACAAGGGTTTTTGCGTGCACCAATGGATCTTACAAATGGACTAAATGTTATTGAAAGCATTAATTCTTTGCTTGATAGGATGCCGGAAAACACTAAAAACAAAGAGCTGTGTCAGTATTTACAAAAAATTGCAGTTATTGTGTATAACCAGAACCTTTTAAATCCACGAGTTACAATAGCGTTAGCTCGTGTTTATGCAAGGAACAATGATCTTGATTCTGCAATTAAATATGCTAACAATGTATTGCGTTTCACTAAGGATCTTGAAGCAAAAGAAAATTGTTATCTTTTTAAAACTGAAATCCTTTGTCAGCAAGGTAAATATGATGAAGCTGCAGCTGCGATCGCAAAAATAACAGGTAATTTGACTTTAACAGATAAATATTTTGATCTTAGAACTGAGATACTTGATAAAATGAATGAAAAAATTATAGCTGATAAAGATAAGCCAACTGAAAAAACCGGTATTTTTTCTAAGATCAAAGGTTATGCTACAAGTAAACAAAGATCAATGACCAATGTACTTACAAATAAAAAAGAATTGCCTAAAATGATCTTTTGGAGTTTAGTGGGTTTTGTGGTTTTCTCATATGTTTCACCTGCAATTGTTACATTGTTTTTTGCAGGTGCACCTGCGTGGCTTGGCTTTTTTGCAAAAGGTATTGTAACAGGTGCTATTGTCTTTGGTCTTAAAACAGTAACAAAACTTCTTTATGATAATATCGTTTTACGTATAAAGGTATGGTTAGGGATAGTGCCTGAAACATTGACGTATTCAAAGATACGAGCAAAAACAATTAATGCTGCTATGGTCAGTTTAGGTCTACCGGAATTTTCTGCAAAAGCCAATGCTGAAGCCCTTTCTGCTGTACTAAAGTATGGCACAGAGACACAAAAAAAAGTTGCAATAGAGACATTATTCACAAAACTTTATAATGCTAAAGATAATGATGCAGATATAATAACACAGCTTATTATTGAAATTATAAACAACAACGATATCAAAAACAGTGATAGTTGGAATGATGTGCATTTTCGTATAGTTTCTTTTCTTGGGGTGATACTGCCAACTACGACTGTTACTGTGTTTTCAGGTGTCCCTCTTAAGGGTAAACCAAGATCAACTGAAAAGGCTTCTTCAGTTCTTAGTAACAAACCTGAGCAAAGGAACTTTTTACTTGCTAAACTAGCTTTAAAAGAGGGCAATATTGAACAGGCGAGAACTCTTTTTGAAAAAATCCCTTTTGTTTTAAACGAAAGCTATCCATTGTTGATCGAGAAAATTAAACTTTCGATAGAACTAGGTATTAATCTTGATCCGATCAAAACTTTTACTGAGACGATAAATAAAACAGATCAGTTGTATTCAGAAATGCTTTCCATAAGAAAAATGTTATTAGAAAAAGCAATATCCGATACTAAAAAAACTATTGATCAAGGAAAAGATGCTGTTTCTCTTCAAGATAAAACTACAAAACCGAAAAAAGAAGCTGAAGCTAAAGCTCCTCAGTCTGTAGCTAAGAAAAGGCTTTTATCTCTTGAAGATGATAGATCATATGAAAATAGACGCGAAATTGCTTTACTGTATTTAATGGCTGGACAATATCAAACTGCAATATCAGTGTTAACTCCGATCTTGTCTACCGGTACCCAAAACGTGCCTGATGCTGCATTTGTTATTGGTTTTGCATATGTACTTTTATCAAAAAAAATACCTCGAGATGTAATGGTCTATATAAAAGATGCACAAGTAAGATCATTTTTAAGGATGTTCCAAGATCCGAATGAAGAAAACATTGCTTTTATGTGTGCTAAAGCTGAGGAAATGCTTTCTGATACAAATAGGCTTAATTTGGAAAATTCTGTTCAAATAATAGCAATATTAAAGCTCTTAAATAGTGTTATTTCTCAACCAAATAAAAAGATCTCTTCAGACCTTCAGATGAGAGCCTATAATGTCTTATTGCATTTTTCTAGATTAGATGCCGAGTCGATCAATATAGAGATATTGGACAAGAACATAGTTAAACAACTATGGATCAATCAAACTGATCTGGACAAAGTATCTGCCAAACAAATTGTTGGAGATAAAAACTCTTTTGTCAATAAACTGATAAGTAATATTAACAAAAGAAAGAAAACACTTAATGAAAAGCAAAAACGTATAAGACAATTAAAAACACGGCAGGGACAACTGGAAGCTAAAAGAAAAGATGTTGAATTATTTGATGAAGTTGAAAAACTTAAGGCTGAACAAAATGAAGATCTTGATGAGCTGTACATAGAAATTGCAAAGGCAAGATCTTTTACAGAGTTCTATTTATTATTTAATGAGTTTATAACCTTAGCAAAACAGAACAATTATCCTTTAAATGATCTTGCCCCAAAAGATATGCTTGATAAAATATGTAATGCTATTGACAAATTCTCAGATATAGATACGATCTTTTGCAAAAAGCTATTAGAGACCTTTGCACAAATTGTTCAAAGGGATGACTCAGGGAAGGAAGATCAAATAGCGATGTTCAAATATTTCATAGGAAAAATGAGGCCATTGTTAAAGAATACTAATATTGATATGGAGCTGAAAAAAAGTATTTTAAATATCGTTAAGCAATATTCCGGGATTTTTATGTCTTTGACCGAAGATGATGAACAGATCAAGTTCTTTGATGGATTGAAGAGTATGGGAAACATGTGGGATAGAATATTATGTCTTACGATCTTTTCAAATAGACTTACTATGACAGGATTTATGAGTTTGGACATTGAACAGATAGATCTTTCTACTGATCCTATATTAAAGGAAATGATCTTTGCACAGATTTCGAGATTTCTTTCCGGTAAAAACAAGGAATTTGTTTCTGAATTCATGGAAGATATAAATATAAAGGGGATGCCAGACTATAAAGAGTTATGCGAACGTGTTTTCAAAGATACGGCAATAGTGAAAGATCAGGACACAGATTGGGTAAAAGAATATCTAAGCGAAATTGAAACGGTTAAAGAAACACCCCAGCAGAAAAAAGAAAAAGAGACCTCGGAGTTACTAGACAATGTAGACTCTTATGTTTCTGATATCAGTTCTTATATGGATCTGGTGCAAAGCTATTTAGATAACGGGGATCATGATACTGCTGAAACATTGATAAGGGAAGGTTTGGAAAAAAGCAATGAAATGATCAAGTTCCTTCAGGATCTTTATTTGTCAGATGAGGCTATAGATAAAGAACGCATACAAAAGATCATTGTTTTACTTGTTGATATTGTTACAGCCCAAACAGTTATGCTGGAAAATATGTTAAAGGATCAGGGCAAACTAGATGGGAACTGGTATCTTTCTCGTGTAAAAGGTGATATTTCCTTAGCTTTGGCACTTTTTGGTTTTGTTTCGCAGGGCAGCATCAAAAAAATATTGAACGATGCATCAGCTAATCTAAAGAAAGTCCGCTATATGCTCCCATATTCAGAGGAAATCCTTTCTTGCGAAAGCATTATTGCATTTATTCAGTCTCGTATTGATTTTATGACCTCTAACAGACAAGCTGTTCTTACCACGGAAATACTGAAACTGCTAGAAAAATGGGGAGCCATATATAACACGGATAAGGATAAACTCAGAAGTAAAATGAATGCATATGAAGATCCTGTTGCAGCATGTAAAAAATATAATGATCTTATTTCTAAACTTGAGAACGAGCAAAAACAGATAGAAGAACTTGAAAATACGAGAGCTGATCTGGAAAAAGAAAAAAGGAGTTTAGTTTCACGCATAGAAAAGCTTCTTGAAGGCTTATCTGAAGCCCAAATCGGCCAAAAACAAGGCATATTTGCTCAAGATATCTTGGAAAAACAAACAGCCTTTAATAAAAAAATCAGTGATATTGATGAAAAGCTTAAAAAGGCACAGGATAAGATACAAGAACTAAAATTAAAAACCGCAGATATTGAAGCTGAATGCGCAATAATAAAAGCCATATTGAGTTTGCCTGCAATTAAAATTGTGGTTGAAAAAGCTTTGTGGGTGATCATTAACAATCCTTCGGATTCATCTGCATATAAAGATGCTAAACTTTTAGTTTCAACTGTAATGAATATCTCTCCGGAGATCATCGGGTCTGTTATTAATGAAACAATAATACAGATCAAAAGTTACAGCTTAAGACACTCACAAAAAAGACGCACGGAGATCTCTGAAATATTAAAAACTCTTGTTCTTGATGTTTTTGCTGGTATTAAGAATGATAACTGGAATATGAATGAGTTTTATAAATTCGTAGGAACAGATGATCTATTCCAAACAAATGTTTTTGGAACGCAAATAGCTTTATCGGATATGTTTGATGCAGTTTATGCCAAGCAAAGGTCGTCTTATGAAAAGGTAATGTTCTTATATAATGTTTTAACAGAGACTAACAATCCTCTTTTAATAGCAAAAGCAAATTACCTTCTTTTTAATGTTGTGCTTAAAGATGTTGATCTTGGAACTGATAGAGACGAATTAGTTTCTCAGGTAGGAGTGAAAGTATATCAGGGGTTACCGCAAGAATTCAGGACTCAAGATAAAATAGATATAATTAAAGATCTTCAACAAAAGCTTTCACTTATTCTAGAAAAGATCCTTTCAAGTAATGTAAATTGGGAAACGGCTTCAGATCTTGAAAAAACTCTTTTGTTTTTTGAAAGTGATAATATTGCAAAAGCATTTGTTGATTATAGTGTTTCAAACAAGAGTGCGGATGCTTTCACACATAAAGCTAGAGATGCTATTTCTGATAGTAATATGTTTGAAGCAATGAGCTTTAGTCAACAAGCAATTGATATAAATGAAAAAGACGTTAAGGCATACCTAATAAAAGCTGAAGCATTAAAAGCTCTAGGCCGAGAAAGTGAAGCAATATTTGTTGGAGAAAAAGCTCTTGCTGCTGCCCCTGATAATTTTGAGGTCATGGAATTATTATGGACACTATATGTTAATACAAACAATCTTTTCAAGGCATCAGATATTGCTTTGAAAATCTCTGAAAAATACAAAAAAGATAAAAAACCTGAACTTGCACTTAAATATGCCGAAGAAGCTTACCAACTGCGTCCTCGCTGGTTTGATGCTAACAAAGCATACATTGATCAGTTAATTGAAACTGGCAGGATCGAGCAAGCAATGTCAATTTTAACAGGAATTGAAAGTGATTCTAATGATTTTCTTGATCTAAAAAAACCAAGAAAAGCAAAAAAGAATTTTGGTGTTATTGTATCTTCTGAGCAAGCACCTTATATCATTGAAAAATTGATGGAGGTTAAGTTAAAGCAAAACGATCCTGAAGCAGTTCTTGGATCATATAATAAATATAGAAAATTCATTGCTCTAACATCCGAAAGCATACGCATCTGCGCAATGGCATCTAATATTACAGGGGATCATTATAAAGCAGTAGATCTTATCAAGCAAGCACAAAGAAAAGATGAGGCCATTTCTGAAGAAGGGCAACTTAGGATAGCAAGGATCTATTTGGATAGTTCTATCAGAAGCAGAATAGAAGATGGTATATCAATATGCAGGCAAATAATTGATAATAAAGACTCTGTATTACATAAAGAGGCAATTTCACTTATGCTGGATCTTTATGAAAAACGTTTTGAGCTAGACCTTGTTTTTGATATGACAGCCCTTATTGACATACCTCAAAAACTTAGTGAACTTACAGATGTTGATAAACAAAAGGCCAAACTTGAGGTATTTTTAGAAAAGCTTCAAGATGATTGGGCACTTGTGGCCCCTGAAAAACTGGAGGAAGAAGGAAAAGAAAGATATTTAAAACTTTACCCGCAATTATTGAATGTTTCTGCAAATATGTGTATATTTTTGCCAAGTGATAAATGGCAAGCAGATAAAATATCAGCAAATATCTTTGAGCTCATTAAAAAAGAATCTAAACTCTCTAACGAAAGTTTAACACAGCTAAACAATGTTTTGAGTAGGTTATTAGTTATGCAGATTGAGTCAAGAAAAGATGTCGAAGCTAAGATCAGGTTATTATCCAGAGCATTACTATTAAACGATGCTAATAGTCAAGCAGCTTATAAATTGGCTCAAATATATGCTGATACGAGCATTTATCCATTTAAGAGCAAAATGTCTTTACACCAAAGGGCTTTACAGGCAATAAAGTTTTATGAGCTATGTAAAGGGGATAAAGAACTTGAAGGTTATGATAAAAAGATCTCTCATGAATTACTTCGTCTTTATGTTGCAGTAGGGGAACTTGAGAAAGCTGCAGATCTTGCCAAGTCGTTAAGCAGCAATTCACTACAAGATCTGGAAGTTACAATTGATATGCAATCTGTGGTAGAAGTAACTTTTGATAATGAAGAGTTAGCACAGTTGGATTTCTTTTTTGATTCGATCGTAAGGTTTGAAAATATGGTAAAGTCAATAAATGAAAAACTGGATGAGACTACAAAAGTAATGATAAGTGATACTGTCGAGCAGGAAGTTGAAGAACGGTTAATTGTCATTGGATTAATAAATATCAATGCTCAACAGCAGATAAAAAGTATTATTGCTGGGATCGTTGCATCTTTAGAAACAAAGAACCTTGATGATGATCAGTATGCGTACACAGTAAAAAAACTAGTAGATATGATCTCTATGAAAATGCAGAAGCAAAATACTTTACTTGTGTTAACCGAGTTGTTGGAGTCTTTAAAAGGTAAAAACAAAAAGATATTGAATGTCATAAAAGGTGCGATCGCTAAAAGGTATGCATCTGAAGGCAATTTCGAGAAAGCTCTAAATGCACTAGATGGCATCAGTAAACTACCTGATAATTTTCAGATGCAAAAACTTTATTGGTTATTTGAAACCGCTCTAAAGAATAATGATACAAATAAGATCAAATCTATATTTGACCAAATGGTTACTTTACAGAAATCCAATTGGGCTGTTAGATACACTGATAATGTCCAGATCTTTTCTCAAGCCGCTAAAAAATTTCTGCAATGGAACATTGAAACACAGAATATGAACCCTGATGTTTTAGAGGAGTGGCTAGTGCTGTTTTCAACAGATATGATAGATGCAGGCATATATGCGCCTTTAACGGATGTTTTTGCTATAGCAGATAAAAATGAAAGTATAGAGTTACTATTGTTCTTGAATGATCAAGCAAAACGCAATGAACTAATGAGCGAACAAATCAGGAGAGTATTGCTTTCAGATGCAGTCACAGAAATCAAAGGGGAAAGTGATGCTAAACAAAAAAGGGCAGAACAATTTGAAGCAGCTAAAAAGATCGTAGTCTCCAATAATAGATTTGTTGAGCTAATGAAATGCTTGAAAAACTGTGTTGAACAGGAAGAATATAATGATATTTTACAGGAATTAATGAGAACATATTACAAAATAGAGGATTTTATCAAGACTTCTTCAACTAAAACACTATTGAAGCAATTTGGTTCTTATAGAAAAATGCAGCAAAACAGGGAAGCAATGCTTACACAGTTGTACAATGCCCATGAAATGATGTTAAAGCAATCTGCTGTTATTTCCAAGGATAGTGCGCTTAAAGCACTGGATGTATTGAAAGATTTACAAAAAAAGATGGAAATATTGTCTATGAATGAAAAGCTTTTGGATGAAATAGCCTTTAAAAACACTTTTATAGAACAATATGTCAATTTACAACAGGCAGATATCAATATAGAACAAATGTATGAGTATCTTTTAAATAAAGCTATTGATAGTGCAAAACCACAGATCGCGCAAAATATTTTAAAAGAAAAAAATGTTTTAGGGTTTTCTGATGATCTTGTGAACAGGTATATTACTATTCTTTCTCAGCCAAATGAAGTTTCATTGGATGTCTTGGATTATATGCTGATGATACAGTTAGAGGATATGTTCGTACGGTTGCCTTATCAAAAAAACATGGTACAACGAAAAAAACTTACAGAATTAATAAACAAGACTTTCGAACAGTTGTCATCTAAAGCAAGAGTGCAAGTTAATGATGCATATTCATTGTATGTATTTGCAAATGATATTGAAACTAAGGATATTGGTGAAAACACAAAACTTGCTATTATGCAAAATTTTGTGTTCAAGAAAATATCAGAACTGGAAAATATGCCGAAAGATCTTGTTAGAGAGATCCTTGAAGGTATTGGGTTTGTCCGCTTCCAGGACCTTTGCAGAAAAGGTTTTATTGACCAAACACTTGTGAAAGATTTTTTCTCCAAAGAATTGCAGATCACTATTCCTGAAATGCTGAAGCAGGATAAGGATTTATCCGTTGAAAAGGCTGTTGAGGTCCACTTAAGTCGTACAAATGAATTTGATCAGCAAACAGCAGAAATGTTCCTGGATCAACTTTTTGTTCGTGGGGATTATGGATCTTTAAATATGGTTATTGAAACTTTTATGCAAAAAAATACTGCTGCTGAAAAACGCATATATTTCATGGAAAAACTTTTTGAAAAAGTAAAACGATTACCTAAAGAAAGTATTGTTAGTTTTAATATCGATGATAATATTTTGAATGTTGTTTTACAGGAGAACATCACTTCTTTGGATTTCTACAGTAAAGAGCAACTAAAATTACTAGGGGAGATCTTTACAATCATCAATAATATAGGAACTACGAAATCGGACATTGTTAAACGAAGTATAACAGCTCTTAATAAGGAAAATGAACTGAGC
>JAQVOV010000163.1 GCA_028702395.1 Candidatus Omnitrophota bacterium | reverse complement strand
TGGCATGATGGAGAACCTTTTACTTCAGAAGATGTTGAATTTACTTTTAAAAAGATCATAGATCCTGAAGTTCCAACTCCTTATAGCGGTGATTTTAAAAAAGTCAAGACTTTTGAAGTTCTGGATAAACATACTATTAAGATAACTTATGAAGAAGCTTTTGTTCCGGCTCTTTCTAGTTGGTCAATGAAAATAATGCCTAAACATCTTCTTTTTGGAAAAGACCTTTTGACCTGTGATTTTTCACGCGACCCCGTTGGTACAGGTCCATATGTTTTCAAGAAATGGAAAGAGTCTTCAAGAATAGATCTTTTTGCAAATAAACAATATTTTGAGCACAGACCTTATGTTGATAGGTATATTTTTAGAGTTATTCCTGATAATGGTGCAATGTTCGTTGAGATGCTGGTAGGTAATATTGATCAAGGCAGTCTTTCTCCCTTACAGTATACAAAATTAACAGATACAAGTAGTTTTGAGAAAAAATTTAATAAGTATTCTTTGCCGTCATTTGGTTATACATATATGGGTTATAATCTTAATAATCCATTGTTCAAGGATAAACAGATCAGAATCGCATTGAACTATGCTGTAGATAAAAATGAGATCATTAAAGGTGTATTATTAGGAAAAGGAGAGGTTTGCACAGGCCCTTTTATTAAAAACACATTAGCTTATAATGATAATGTAATTCCTATGGAGTATGATCCAGAAAAAGCAAAAGAAATGCTTTTAAAAGCAGGTTGGGAAGATATAGATAATAATGGATGGGTAGAAAAAAACGGTAAAATCTTTGAATTTACTATTCTTACTAATCAAGGTAATTTTGAGAGAAGTAAAACTGCCCAGATAATACAAAGAAGATTGAAAACTATTGGGGTAAAAGTTAATATAAGAAATGTGGAATGGGCAGTTCTGATAAATGAGTTTATCAATAAAAAAAGGTTTGATGCTGTTTTACTTGGATGGAACCTTTCGCCTGAGCCGGATTGCTGGGATATTTGGCATTCAACAAAAACCAAACCCGGAGAGTTTAACTTTATATCTTATGAAAACCTAAAAGTGGATGAGCTTCTTGTAGAAGGAAGAAAAACTTTTGATATGAAAAAGAGAGAACAGATCTATAATGATATTCATGAATTGATCTATAATGATCAGCCATATATGTTTTTATATGTTCCGGATACATTAATAGCTTTGAGCAAAAGATTCGAAAATGTTAGTGTATCGCCTGCAGGGTTGGAACATAATTTTATTGATTGGTATGTGTCGACTGAGAAGCAGAAGTATACGATGGTTCAGTAAAGTCAGTTAATATGAGATAGTTATTAGTGTGAGTTATTAGTGTGTGTGAAGGAAGGTTCTGAACTCAGTAGTTTTTTTAACTGTATTTAGGACGATCCACCACTCACACAAATAACACACACTAATAACATATAACTAAAGCATATAAAGGATACAAAATGAAACGCTTTTTAATAAAACGACTCTTGGGTATAATTCCTACATTTTTTGGTATAACACTTATTTCTTTTTTTGTTATTCATCTTGCACCAGGTTCTCCTATGGAAAGTATGGATGCCTTAAATCCCAAAGCTTCCTTAGAGGCAAAACAAACACTAGCGAAGATCTATGGGTTAGATAAACCTTTGTATGAACAATATGCTGATTGGTTAACACGGTTTCTAAAATTTGATTTCGGAAAATCTTTTGTTGATGGTACAAATGCTATTGATAAAGTAGGTCGGTGTTTACCTGTCACTCTTTGTATAAATTTTTTGACTATAATATTTATATTCTTAGTTTCAATCCCTTTAGGTGTCAGATCTGCGGTATATAGAGGCGGAAATTTTGATAGATTAACTACAATAATAGTTTTTATTTTTTTTGCTATTCCGGGATTTTGGCTTGCACTTTTACTTATTGAATTGTTCGGGGTAAGATTAGAGTTACTGCCTGTGTCAGGATTAATGTCTATTGATTTTGAATATTTTACAGTTTTTCAAAAGATAGTGGATATTTCTAAACATTTATTTTTACCTGTTATTGTAGGAGGGTTAGGTGCTATTGCAGGATTGTCACGATATATAAAACAAAAAATGGTTGAACAATTGAATGAGGATTATGTTCGTACAGCAATAGCAAAAGGGCTTCCTGAAAATCAGGTAATATATAAACATGCATTATCAAATGCAATGATCCCAATTATCACTATCATAGGGTTATCCATACCAGCGTTGATAAGTGGTAGTGTTATAATAGAGACGATCTTTAATATCCCTGGTATGGGAAGACTTATGGTCAATAGTGTTTTTGCACGCGATTATAATGTTATAATGTGCGGGCTTGTTATAAGCGCTATATTAACGTTATTAGGTAATTTGATAGCGGATATATTATATGCGTATGCAGATCCAAGGATCAGGTATGATTGAGATAGGGAATAGTAAATAACAATTAGTGTGTGTTATCTGTTATCTGTTTGTGTGCTCGAAAAAGTTTGTATATTTTTAAAAACTTTTTTATGACGTTCTAGTCCACAGACAGATAACGGATAACAGATAACTATCTCATATAAGGCGGAAAAAATGAACAAACTCAGTCTCATAGGTGCGGTCATTATTTGCGGGTTGGTTATAGGTGCTATATTTGCTCCAATAATAGCTCCGTATGACCCTAGCTTTATAGACGTTGACAATGCCTATCTCAGGCCTTCGTGTCAGCATTTAATGGGAACAGACTCTTTAGGAAGGGACCTCTTTTCACGAATAATATTTGGTTCACGAATAGCTTTGGCTATAGGGATAATAGCAGTTGGTATTTCAGCTCTTATTGGATTATTTTTAGGATCTATTGCAGGATATTTTGAAGGAAAGGTTTCTTATATCATTATGAGCTTTACGGATATTATGCTATGTTTTCCTACGATGTTCTTGGTCTTGGCAATAGTAGCTATCATAGGACCGAGTATTTTGAATGTTATGATAGTTATTGGGTGTACTTCATGGATGGGGATAGCAAGGCTTATAAGAGCAGAAATCCTATCTTTGAAAAAAAGGGATTTTTGCGCTTGTGCAAGAGGGCTTGGTATATCAGAACTGTCTATTATCACAAAACATCTTATTCCTAATGGGATAGGTCCGGTATTGATCAATATAGTTTTTGGTATTGCAGGTGCAGTCATTGCAGAAGTAGGATTAAGTTTTTTAGGTCTAGGTGTACAACCACCTACACCTAGTTGGGGAAACATACTCATGGAAGGGAAGGCTGCAATGGGTTATGCATGGTGGATAATATTTTTTCCGGGATTAGCGATATTTATTACTGTGATGTCGTTCA
>JAQVOV010000162.1 GCA_028702395.1 Candidatus Omnitrophota bacterium | reverse complement strand
AGAAATTTATCATATCCCGCAAGATCTAAAAGACCATGTCCGCTATATGTAAAAATAATAACCTTTTCCTTTGCTTCTTCTTTTGCTATTTGAGCCTGCTCAATAGCACATGCTATGGCATGACTTGTCTCAGGTGCACATATAGCTCCTTCTGTTCTAGCCCATAATAAAGCTGCCTCATAACACTTTATTTGGTCAAATGCTTTTGGCGTAAGAAGCCCTTCTTGTATAGCATGACTAACAAGTGGAGACATTCCATGATATCTTAGCCCACCTGCATGTATTGGTGGAGGGACAAATGCGTGTCCTAGCGTGTTCATAGCCAAAAGTGGAGTCATTCCTGCCATGTCTCCAAAATCATAAGCAAAAGGTCCTTTTGTAAGAGTAGGGCATGCTGTTGGTTCTGTAGGATATATTTCAATTTTTGCTCCATTTATTTTATCGAGCACAAAAGGAAATGCTAACCCTGCAAAATTGCTTCCTCCTCCTGCACAGCCAATGATAATATCAGGTAACTTTTCCCCGGCAATATTAAGTTGTTTTTTTGCTTCTAATCCGATAATTGTCTGATGCAGCATAACATGATTTAAAACACTCCCCAGCGCATATCTGGTTTTACCTGTTTTATCAGCAAGGGCTTCTTCTACTGCTTCACTTATTGCAATACCTAAACTTCCCGGAGTGCCAGGCATTTCCTTGAGTATCTTTCTGCCAAATTCTGTTTCATTACTTGGACTTGCAACACACTTTCCTCCCCAAATACGCATCATACTCTGTCTTAGAGGTTTTTGGTCAAAACTTATCCTTACCATATACACTTTACACTCTAAGCCTACAAGCTGGCAAGCAAATGATAATGCACTTCCCCATTGCCCTGCCCCTGTTTCTGTTGTAATTTTTTCTATCCCGAATTGCTTATTGTACCAGGCCTGTGGAACAGCTGTATTAGGCTTGTGACTTCCTGGAGGGCTCATGCTTTCATCCTTATAATATATTTTAGCAGGTGTCTTTAGGTACTTTTCCAAATTTACAGCTCTTTTTAGCGGAGAAGGTCTCCATCTATACAAAATCTCCAAAACCTCTTCTGGGATATCTATCCACCTATCAGTACTTACTTCTTGTTCTATAATGTTCATTGGGAAAACTTTTGCAAGCATCTCTGGTGAAAGCGGTTTTCCATCAGGCCCAAGGGGCGCTCTAAGAGGGGTTTTAAAATCTGCTGCTAAATTATACCATTGCCTGGGAATATCTTGTTCCCTTAAAAATATTTTTTGTTCTCTCATTTGCTCTCCTTTTATATTAAACAACTTCATAAAACATCTTTTACAATTATATCATTATATTTATTTTTTTAAAGTATTAAAATTGTCTTTTTTGTTATGGAAAGTGGCGCCAGAATATAACTATGTCTATCGGTAAGAAGTTTTAGAGGGAACAACTGTTACACCTTCAAATCCGCTTTGCTTCAAAAAAGAGTTTATAACATAATCTGGTGTTTTATTTTTGGGGCCTAAAAAAATCTTTTCTATGGATTTTCTTTCATTAGCGATCAAATCAAAATCTCTATGTGGAACTATTTTATCAGAATCAGCGTGAAAACAACATTTATCTGTACCATTTTTTATAAAATAGGAGATTAATCGCCATTCTTTTTCCTCTTTAAATCCCTTGTTTTTTAGCAAAAAAAGCGTTGGAAAAAGCATCAATATGTTGCTATTTAAGCTCTCAAAAGCCTTCTTTATTTTTTCATTTTCTCTCTCTATTTCATCATCCGTTCTTAAGTCAAGTAACCGCCTACCTGGCATTATATATGCGCCCTTTTTAACTATATCTTTAATTTTATCATATATAGGCTTTAAAAGTTCAATTTGTTCTTCTATATTATATTTTACCCGTTGTAGGCTGAAGCCTGATTCGCTTCCTGTTTTACATAAGCTGTTTGTTGTAAGTTTTATCAAGTATTCCTTAGAAAAACCAATAGAAAAACCTGTAGCATCTGCAGTATAAGCTCTCCATTGACTCAATAAATCTCCTTCCTCGGACAAACAAAAGCCTAATGCATCTAAAAATTGTTCAAGCGTGGCAACCGATTGCTGTAGTTTTTTTATATCGTCTTGCTCTAAAGAATCTTGTTCTGCAAGTTGTGTAAGAACCTCCGTAACTAGCTTGCCTTCCATTGAATCATTTGACAAAGACAAAGAAGATAATCGAATAGTTTTATTGTGAATAATGTTATAAAAGGCTTGCGTAGAACAATAGTGATATAATATAGGCATGTTTTCCTCATACTAAAGATTTTTTTAAAGAAAGGGTAGCACCTCGCAAATAAAGAAATCCTCTGGGAGGATTTCTTTATTTCTGCTTAGAACTAGTTGTCGCCATTTAGGCTTTATTATTTGGCACTTCGAAAGATTATAAATGCTCCTTTTGGTCGCATTTATAATCTTCTTCTCAGCACCATTTTTTGCCTTTGGCAAAAAATGGTTGCCCAGCTAGGATTCGGCGCCTCCGCCTTCGCAAAGCTCAGGCTCCGGTCGGCCACTCGATTGCTGACGGCCGGTCTTCGACTCACGGCCTTTTCCTCCCTTTGGTCGGCGCAATCTCCCTTCGAATCCTAAAGGCTTCTCATAATAAAAAGACCCTCTGAAAAAGAGGGTCTTTTTATTATGGTTGCCCAGCTAGGATTCGAACCTAGACAAGCAGTACCAAAAACTGCTGTGCTACCGTTACACCACCGGGCAAATTGTGTCGTTGAGCCATGAGTACTGAGTCATGTGTCTTTTAATGAAACTAAAATCCGGATTTCCACAGCAGACTCATGACACAGTACTCACTACGCAAAAACTCTATTAAAGCGCTATATCTCCTCCTTCTTCAGGTTCTGGAGCTTTTTGTTTTTGTGTCACGTTTTCTACCATGACATCCTCTTCTTCCATCTCTTCTTGGATCGGCTCTCGTTCCCTTTCAAAGGTCATTTTCCCACCGCCTACTTCTTTTTCATAAGCCTCGAGGACTTTTTCCTGTATCATTTCTCTGCACTCCAAAGTAATAGGGTGCGCTATATCTCTATGTTCAGCTTGCCTTAGATCTGTAGGCATTGTAACAACCTGTTCATTGTTTTGAGGTAAAGCTACTCCGCATTGGTTGCAAAATCTGCTTCTTACAGCATTTTTAAAATTGCATTTTTGACACGGTTCTTTTACCTTTCTAGAAGGCATAGCTACGAATAATCCTTTGTTGCCTTGTATAACTTTAACATTTCGAACAACAAAACTGTCATCAAATGTAAGCGTAGCATAGGCTTTAAGCTTCTTGTCTGCTCCCTCTTTTAAAAAGATCCTT
>JAQVOV010000161.1 GCA_028702395.1 Candidatus Omnitrophota bacterium | reverse complement strand
TATTGGAGTTTACGCCAAAAACAAAATTGTTGTGTAGGATAGGAGTTTATTGGGACCTTAATGACGAAAGAACAAAGATCCTTGGTTTTGGAGAAAAGATCAGAGATTGGATAAATAATAAGTTTGGAGACCCTTCTGATATGATAGGCAGTCAATCAGAATATGTTTGGGGAGGACAAGACAGTTCTAACAGGATAGAATTATTTTATTTGTATCCTACTAGAATTATTTATTATGGCGGTAAATATTTCGAACAATTTCTTAGTGTGATCTGTGCAGCTTCCAAGTCAGACGGTATGGACTTTTCACCTGATTCAGAACAAATAGTTGTGTAATGTGTCATGAGTACTGTGTCTGTGGGTCATGTGTCTTTAGAGGAAAACTAGGTATATTTTTCTACAGGAGACTCACGACACACAGGCACAGTACTCATGACGCTAATATATTTTCTGTTACTTTGACTCTATACCTTTTTTGTGCTATAATGACAATTAGTAAAGGAAGAATTTATAACTGAATATTTTATAGGAGGCTACTATGGATCTTGCAAATGTTCTGGAAAACGCAAAGTTATTTTTACGGATATTATTGGTTTTTATAAGCTGTATGAGTGTATTATTATTAATAGCACCATCTGTTTTTGTTACTGCAGCACACAGGCTGCAGGAAAGAAAAGGTGTGAAAAAAGAAGTTTTCCCATGGCTTGAAGATGATCGTATGGAAATAGACCTATTTTTATTTAAGTACAGGAAGATAGTAGGAGTTTTGGCTATAATAATTTCAGTGGTTCTTTTTATAATTATACCGTAAGTCTAGTGAATAGCAAATCGCATATCGCATATCGCAAATTGTGGTAGAAAGTTCTGATTTAAGCTACGCGCTGCGAGCTATTGGAACGCCATGAAAGCGGTTTTGTAGGGGCGTATTGCAATACGCCCCTACGTGAAAACTTGAACAACAAAGATAACAAGTATAAACGTAATAACAAATTATGGATCACGATTTACGGTTCACGATATATTGAATTTAGTATAGAGTTTTGTAAAGGGCGCATAATAAATGCGCCTTTTCTTTTTTCCTAAGATTTACGATTAACGTCTGACGTCTAACGTCTAACGATTTACGCATAACGCTTTGCGATTTGCCATAAGCGATTGGCGCTTTGCTAAACTGATCTAGCAGCTGACGCTAGCATGTCTTTTGCATGTTTGATGGCAATTGCAGAATCGACTTGTCCGCTCATCATATGAGCAAGTTCTTGTATTATTGCTTCCTTATTAAGAGATTCGACAGTTGTATAAGTTCTATTATCTCTAACTATTTTTAGTACCTTAAAATGTGCATTTGCAAAAGAGGCTATCTGAGGTAGATGTGTGATAAGAATTACTTGTCTGTCTTTAGATAGTTCTTTAAGTTTTTTTCCTGTGATAGCACCCAGTCGTCCTCCTATTTGTGCATCTATTTCGTCGAAAATAAGGCAGGGAATAGGATCTGCATTTGTCAGAGCTTTTTTTAATGCAAGCATTACTCTTGCAGCTTCACCTGAGGAAACTATTTTTGCCAAAGGTTTAAGTTCTTCTCCTTTATTAGGACTTATATAAAAAGAAACACTGTCTTTTCCATTAGTGTCAAGATCTATAGGAGAGATCTTACATTCAAAAATAACATTTTCAATGCCAAGCTGTTTTAATTCAGTTTCAATGGTCTTTGCAAGTTCTTTAGCTGTTTGTTTTCTTTTTTCAGAGAGTTTCAGAGCTGTTTTTTCTGCTGTTTTCCTTGATAAAGCTATTTTGGCCCTTATATCTTTGTCGCTATGTTCCAGATCTATGATGGTTTCATATTTTTCTTTTGCTTTTTCATGGAACACTTTGGCATCTGAGATATTGGGTCCGTATTTTTTTAAGATATCATAATATGCGTCGTATTTTTGATTGAGCTGATCTGCCTGACCTGGTTCAAAAGAAAGAGAATCCATATATCCTGATATCTCATTTTGGATAGAAGCTATGTTTTCCTGAACATTCTCGAGAGTTTGAGATAAACTGCTGGTGGATGGATCTATTTTGTTAAGTTCCTTTAGAGAAGAAAAAAGTTGTTCCAGCAAAGAGGAGATCCCATTCTGGTCATTTTCTATCAAAGATAAGATATTGTTTGAGGCAGAGAAAAGTTTTTCAACATTATTTATTCTGGATATTTGATCTTTTATATCAAGATAGTTCTTTTCGTCTAAAGGAACTTGTTCCAGTTCTTTTATCTGATGTGCGAGTATGTCCATTTCAGTTGCACTGGTCTTTGCAAGATCCTGAAGCTTTTTTAGTTGATGTTCAGCATTCTTATAGTCTATATATTCTTTGGCATATTGTATCTTTAGATCATTTATATCGCATAACCTATCAAGCATTTTAATATGCTGGTCTTCACCGAAAAGCATCTGATGGTCATGCGGACCGTGCAGATCAACAAGGTTATTGCCTACATCTTTAAGCGTGGCAGTGTTTACAGTAAGTCCGTTTATTTTATTTTTGCTTTTACCATCAGGGGTATAGACTCTTGTTATGATAACTGCATTATCTTCAATGTATTCACTAAGTAAATGATGGTGTTTCCATTTTTTATCTTCCAGATGAAAAGAAACTTCTACAACACAATTCTTGGTTTTATCTCGTACACTTTCTAATGACAATTTCTCTCCCAACGCATATCTAAGAGCATCTATAAGGATTGATTTTCCTGCTCCTGTTTCACCTGTGAAAACATTAAGACCTGTAGAAAAATCGATAGAAAGCGTATCTATAAGACCAAAATTCTTTATTGTGAGTGTTTCAAGCATTTTTCACCTTTGTTTGTGTCAATGTGTATTGGGTACTGTGTATTGTGTATACTGTGGAATCCTGTATTTAGCTTTTTCTCGCAGACTCATTACACATGACTCATTGACACACGACCCATTACATTTTACCATTTGAACTCTTTTTTGCAATGGGAAAATTAAGCGTCATGAGCCTATGAGTCGTGGGTCGTGTGTCAAAGTGTATTGTATCTCACGTTTTTAAGAAAAAACTATATACAGGCTTTAACTTTAGACACAAAACACACAGACACATTACTCATGACGCATAGACACAAGACACTTCTTGCCTTATATAGTATTATATGTTATACTGACGCAAATATTATAATAATATAGAAAACAAAGACCATAGACCAGAAACCAGAACAGTTTATAGATTGTCCTGGTCACTGGTCTCTGGTTACTGGTTTCTAGAAAAGAGGTGTTTATGTCTATTTTAATAACATTGTTCATATTATTAGCAGTAGTTTTGATGTATTTTGCATTTGTACGGGT
>JAQVOV010000160.1 GCA_028702395.1 Candidatus Omnitrophota bacterium | reverse complement strand
GGTTTTAAAGTTCCGAAAGGGATGAAGGGGAAAGTTTTAGGGTAATGCGTAATGGGTAGTGTGTATTGTGTCTGCTGTGGAATCGAAATCCAGTTTTTCCGAGTTAACACAATACTCATTACACAGTACCCAATAACACAATTATGAAACATTTTAAACATTTGAACAGATTTGCTAAATATTTACTTAAATATTGGAAGGTGCAAGCAGTTGTTACTTTTTTCGGCATAGTGACAATTCCAATGACTTTACTTAATCCTTATCTTACCAAAATAGGTATAGATAAAGCTTATGGGCATAAAGATATGAAACTTTTTCTTATTCTTGTTGTAATAGGGGGAAGTGCTTTTATTTTAAATGGTGTTATAACAACTTTCACAGGATATTTATCAAATTATATAAATAGAAATATTAATTTTGATCTGACCTTAGATGTTTTCAAAAAACTTCAACGAGTTCCTTTAAGTTTTTTTTCTAACAGAACAACTGGGGAGCATATATATAAACTGCATGCTGATGTTAGGGCAGTTGGGGATTTTATATGTAATGTTACCCCGCAACTTATAATAACTATACCTAAGCTTATATTTTTAATAGGGCTTGTTTTTTCTTTGAACTTTAACATGGCACTTTTTTCAATTCTCTTGGTCCCTATAACATATATTCAACCTTTTATTTTCGGAAAATGGATGAGAGAGATCCAACAGAAAACAGTTCTTAAAGCACAAGGTATATATGCAGAGCTTCAAGAAGTGTTTTCTCACATTCACCTTATTAAAGCATTAGGAAAAGAAAAAGAAGAGATAAATAAGTTCGAAGAGAATCTTTCAAAAAGAAGGGAGCTGGAGCTTCAAAATGCAAAAGTATCAAATATAGGAGGTTTTTCAAACTCTGTATTAGGAAAGATAGTAAGTGGACTTATAGGATTATATGGAGGGTATAATGTCATAAAAGGAACTATTACATTAGGTTCCCTTACAGCTATAATGATATATCTTAAACAAATGACAGGTCTGCTTAAATCCCTTGGCCAAACTTATCAAACAATAGTAGTCAATTCTGTATCAAGGAATAGATTGGCAGAGTTAATAGACCAGACTGAAGAAAAGACCGCTGAAAACCCCATAATTATTGATAACATAAGACAAGGAATAGAATTTAAAAATGTTGGATTTTCTTATGATGGTAAAGAAAAAGTCATTGATGATCTCAATTTCAAGATCTCAAAAGGAGAAAAAATAGCTTTAATAGGAGGCTCAGGAACAGGTAAGACAACAATGCTTTCTATTCTTTTAGGATTATATGAGGCTAGTGACGGAAAGGTAAGCATAGATGGCGTTGAGATATCTGAAATAGAGAAAGAAAGTTTTCGTTCAAAAATAGGTATAGTTTTGCAGGAACCTTTTTTATGGAATGATACCATTAAAAATAATATACTCTATGGTAAACCAAAAGCAACGGATGAAGAGCTTTTCAATGCTGCAAGAATAACGTGTGTAGATACCTTTATAGATAGATTTGAAGATAAATATGATTCAAATATAGGTGAAATGGCGTGTAAAATATCAGAAGGGCAAAAACAAAGAATAGCGCTTGCCAGGGCAATTATACATCACCCGCAACTTATAATATTAGATGAGGCTCTTTCAAATGTTGATTCAGAGACTGAGGAGAAAATAATAAATAATCTGAAAGAGAAGTTAAAGGATTCTATTGTTATAACAGTTTCCCATAGACTCTCAACAGTAAGAAAAATGGATAAAATATACTTTTTAGAGAACAAAAAAACAGTAACAATAGGCACGCATGAAGAGCTTCTTGCGAAAAACGCAAAGTATCGAGAGCTGTTCGTGGGGCAACTGTAGGGCGAGATAATAGGACTTTAGCTAATTTGTCATGAGTCTGTGTGTACTGTGTCTTGAGTCAGCTGTAGAAAACTAAAATAGAGTTTCCTCTAGTAGACTAAAGAGACATAGACACATGACTCACAGACGCAAGACGCAGGACTCAAATATGGATTCAACAAAAACACTTATAAAATATGGGAAAAAAGCAATAAAGGATAAGCTTGTAATTGCACTTGGCGGTAACATAAGCATAAGGCAGAAAGATCACATCCTTATTAAAGCCAAAGGTGTATCTTTAAGCACCTCTAAAGCAGAGAATTATATTAAGGTTTTTATTGATGTAGGGGCAGACCTATGTGTCTGCCCAAAACAGGAAAAGCCTTCTTCCGAAGTGGCTTTCCATTTAGCTTGTTATAAGGCTAGAAAAGATATAAATGCGGTTGTTCATGTGCATCCTGTTTTTTCTACAGCAGTTGCAAATTCCAATATAAAACTGGAATGTGTTAGTTATGAAGAGGCAGCAGCTTTGTGTTCACAAATAATAAGATCAAAGTATTTCCCATCAGGGTCAATTGCCCTTGCCAAAGAGATCGGAAAATGTGTCAAAACCCATAACGCAATACTTATGCCTAATCATGGATCAATAACAGTTGGTAAGGATCTTGGGCAAGCTTATACAAGGGCTCTAGCTGTTGAAAGGGCTTGTCAAACACTTGTAGCATCAAGATCTTTGGGAACAATGAAATTTCTTCCTAAAAATGAAGCAAAAAGAATAATTGAAATATATAACTGGGTTTAATGCTATTAGAACAGGGTGTGATGATAAAAAAACAGGCATAAGAATATGTGTTTTTTAGGAAAATAAGGAAATTTTCTTTTTTTCTTGTTTTTCTGTAAAAAAGATGTAAAATAAGATAAGATCAAAAAAAAAGGGGGGGTATATGGATATTACAATTAAATTTATGTTCGGCAATCCTGTTGCACATTGTAAAGAAGGCTGCCGGAGATAGTCCTGAGGGATGACGTAAAAAGACCTAAAAATAAAAGTTAAGCAAAATGGTGCTATGTAGTATTATTTTGCCCTTTTGGAGATAGCGATGAAGATAATAACAAAAGATATTGATTATGCTCTTCGTTCAGTAATTGCAATGTTTAAAAACAAAAAAGGTAGATGGAAAATTCCAGAACTTGTAAAGGAGACAAAAGTTTCTCAGCCATTTTTGAGAAAAATAATGCAGATCCTTGCAAAAAAAGGGGTAGTTAAAACACATAAAGGCAGAAATGGTGGGTTTTCTTTAGATAACCTGAATATTTCTATGCATGATGTCATTTGTAGTTTTGCAGAAAAAGTGCAGCTACATGAACATCTTTTTAACGGAAAAAAATGTCCCAGATTTTTAAACTGCAAAGTCAGAGCAGAACTTGATATTATGGAAAAAGAAATATCAGAAAGACTTAAAAAGATCAAAATATCTGATATTGTGGATTAATTTTTTTTAAAAAGTTATATTGATAGGTCTTATAATAATACTGTTTTACTATTATTTTAA
>JAQVOV010000032.1 GCA_028702395.1 Candidatus Omnitrophota bacterium | reverse complement strand
CTTTGTGTATTGTGTCATGAGTACTGCGTAATTTGTATTATGTCTTTCTGTTGAAGAATAAATTTTAACTTCCCTCAGAAGACCCATGACGCATTACGCATTACTCATTACCCATTACACCTTACACATAATTATTATGTCATCCCGGTTTTTTCGAAGAAAAATACCGGGATCTAAAAACATGTAAGTTGTTGAAAAGAAACTAGATCCCAGTATTTGCATGACTTAGTAGCTGGCAAAACTAGGATAACAAGCTCTAATAAGATAAAAATAAGAATAGTAGTTAATAATTCTTAAACCATTACCAGAACTCTGATAATATACACAGGGATCTAATCTCTTATTAACAAATAACATGTCTGCATTGGATCCCGGTATTTCAAAATAGGGACAATAGCCACTCGGGTAACTTTTGGTCAGATGGCGGACATCCCTATTTTGAAAACCGGGATGACCAGTCACTTTCCTCTTGACTATTATATCTATCCATAATAATATATTATTAATTCACACTAAGGAGTATTCATGGCAAAAGCATTAGTGACATATTATTCTCGATCTTCTAATACAGAAAAAATGGCTCAGGTCATTTCTGACGAACTATCCTCTAAAGGCATTGATACTGATCTTAAAAAAGTATCAGATGTTCCCGTAAAAAGTCTTCTTGATTATGATGCAATAATAATAGGTTCACCTACATATTATGGAAGTATGGCATGGCAGATAAAAAAACTTATCGATGAAAGCGTGATCTTACATGGACAATTAAAAGGTAAAATAGGCGGGGCATTTTCTTCAGCTGCTAATATAGGCGGAGGAAATGAAACAACTGTTAATGATATACTTAATGCTATGCTGATACACGGTATGATAATCCAGGGAGAACCAAAAGGCGATCATTATGGACCTGTATCAATAGGTTCCCCTGATAAAAGGGCAATTGAATGCTGTTCGAGATTAGCTGAAAATATTGCCGGTCTTTTGAAATAATATTTCATTTACATTATTGTTACACTCTTATTACTTTATTGTAACACTTTTATACCGAAAATATATTATACTATCAATTAACGAAAGGAAGTAAAATGCCTAATTTTACAGAAAAAAGAAGATACCCAAGATGTTCAGTGCAATACCTTGCTTTGATAAATAGCGGACAGAAAGAACCTCTTAAAGTAAACGTATCTAATGTTTCTAAAACCGGCTTGCTCCTTAATTCATTGTCTGATCTGGATCTAAATGATCCTGTTGAAATAACAATAACAAAAGAAAATTCCACTTTAGACCCTATATCTGCAACAGGCAATGTTGTATGGCGAAAAAACCATTCTTCTTCCAGGGAAATAGGCATACATTTTTCTAAAATAAGATGGTCAGAAACAGATAGACTTCTTCACGGTTTAAGATATTAATTTAAATTCTATGTATAAAATAAAAAAGGGAGCATATTTGCTCCCTTTTTTATTTGTATTTTATTTTCTTATTAAACAGATGGAGGAGGTGCAAAACCTTCTTCTTCATCTTTTTTCCCTGTATTGCATCCGCAATTACAAGAACAGCTCCCGCTTGTTACCATATAGTATACCAGAAGAACTGTCATCATAACTACTGACAAATATCCTTGTAAAGCACTATTGATAAATAATGTTATTATTTGGCCTATCATAACAGGCAAAATACCTGCAAGTATAGCCGTGATCAATCCTATTAAAAAAGCAATAATGAACGTAACCAAAAAAAGCACTATCAATAATCCAAGAATAGGCCAAAAACAACTCATTGCATATTTAAAACATTTTTTTATAGCTGTTATAGGTCCTATATCATCTGCAACTATTGCATATATAGGGAACAAAAGAACAACAGCTGCAACAACAGAAATTATCGTTACTAATGCTGCTACTAATGCTCTTGTAAACCCTGTATTTCCAATAGCAAAGATCAATGCAGATAAAAGAGATACAACAAGTATAACAACTAACGCCAATGCTACAATAACAGCAAAAAGACCTAAGATCCTTAGATAAAAACTCTTTCCTGTTTCAAAAAAATCAGAAACATTCCAGCTATTTGTCTTTATTTGTTTCTTTATGACGCCAAGTGCTCCGGCTTGTACAAAAATAAATAATAATACTGATAACAAACTTATAAATAGAGGCGCAGCAGAAGGAGCAACAGCCCCTGTCTGGTCCTGAGGAGTAAAAGGTAACATAATAAGACCCATAATGAAATTAAAACCCAAAAAGATCAATACTAACTTCCCTAGATTTTTTGTTTCAGAAAATCCTTTGATAATTGCCTGAATAACCCCCATATGACCTCCTGTTCTGTACCTTGTTATGTTTTGCATAATAAGATATATGGAATACTTTTTTAATTACTTATACTTTATCTTATATATAATAAGATGTCAAGGGCTTTTATACTATAGAAACTCTTCCATCAAAAGCTTTTTGTAATGTTGCCTGATCAGCATATTCAATGTTCGCACCAACCGGCATTCCTGATGCAAGTCTGGAAACCTTAATATCTATTGGTTTAAACACCTTTGTTATGTATAAAGCCGTAGCTTCTCCCTCAGTATCAGAATTTGTTGCAATTATTATCTCTCGTATATCATTATTCTTAACTCTGTTGATAAGATCTATTATCTTGATATCTTTTGGGCCAATACCTTCTAAAGGCGATAAGGCCCCTAAAAGCACATGATACAAGCCTTTATAACTTCCCATTTTCTCTACTGAAGAAATATCATTAGGTTGTTCAACAACGCATATTATTTTTTTATCTCTTATAGAATCATTGCAAATATGACAGATCTCCGTATCACTAAGGTTATTGCATATAGAACAAAAACGAACATTTTTTTTAATTTGTATTATAGCTTCTGCTGTTTTTTTTGCTTCTTCATTTGACCATTTAAGAATGAAAAAGGCTAATCTTTGGGCAGTCTTTTTTCCTATCCCTGGGAATTTACTGAATTGATCTATGAGTTTCTGCATAGACTCAGGAAAACCTTGTAACACTCTATGCCTCCTCTTGAAGGAAATACTGTCCTACTATTTTCCCTTTGAATTTGTCTATTGCCGATACAACAACAGGGTCTATCTGTGTGGAACTTCTTTGTTGTTTCTGGTCTATAACAGGTGCTTCTCCTTCCTTAAAAGCAAACTTTATTTTTAAAGGTGTAGAAACTAACCTAGTTAAGATCTCTTCGATGATATCTACATTGCTCTTTAACTCTAGAGTCTCTTTGTGTAAAGAATTATCTTTTGAAAAACTTACTATGACATTATTATCTTCCACTTTAAAAAGTTTTCCTTCCCCAAGGAACATCCCGGTTGAGACTTTTGTTCTTTTTACCTCTGTTACAATGCTTTCCCACAAAGTTTGTACTTTTGAGAATAGATCTGCCGGTGCTGTGTTTGGAACAGACATGACTTTTTGTTCTATAACATATTTCTCATCATCGTTAATATTGTCCTCTACTTCATCAGAGAACGTCCCTTTCATAGATAGTATATCATCTTCTTTTTCTTTAAAATGCTGCGGTGTTTGCAGAACATTCCTTGCCCCGGCATCAACAAATCCGTTTTTTTCATTCCTTGATACAATATACTCCAGCTTTTTTATGCTGCTCATTATATCTTCTATCGGTAAAAGTTTTTTTTGCCGCGCTATCTTCAGCAATGTAACTTCAAGCAATATTTTTGATAAAGAACTTTTATTCATTTGTTCAGAGGCATTCTGCAGAACTTTTATAATATAGAACAATTCCTCTTTTGAGAATTCTAAAGCAAGAGCTTTTAATTGTTTTAATGAATCTTTGTTCAGTACAACATAACTTTCATCAGGACATTCTGCAAGTATAAGCATGTTCCTGAAATGTTCGATCAATTCATTGACGATATAGAACGGCTCTTTTCCGTTACAGATCATTTCATTCAATATATTCAGCAATGTATTACTTTGATTATCCTTGATCGCTCTTGACATATTGATAAGGACATCCTGATCAACGACGCCTAACATATTACTGATATCTGCTATGGTTATCTTATTTTTTGTGAAACTTGCTATCTGGTCAAGGATCATTTCTGCATCTCTCATACTTCCGTTAGCTTTTTTCGCTATAAGCAATATTGCATCATCCTCAATATTTATTTTTTCAGAGACCCCGATATCCTTTAACTGCTTAACAATAATATCATTTCCAATGAGTTTGAAATCAAACCTTTGACATCTGGAAAGTATGGTCGGCAATATTTTATGAGGTGCAGTGGTCGCAAATATGAATTTAACATGCATAGGAGGTTCTTCCAATGTTTTTAAAAGTGCATTGAACGCTTCTGTTGTAAGCATGTGAACTTCATCTATGATATATATTCGATATTTTCCTGTTACTGGCTTAAGTTTAACATGTTCTCGCAAATTTCTCATTTCATCTATGCCTCTGTTAGATGCACCATCAATTTCCAGAACATCCAAATTAATGCCGGCAGCTATTTCTTTACATACATCACATTTATTACAAGGTTGTGTTTCTTTGACATTAGGACAGTTAAGTGCTTTTGCAAAAACTCTTGCCATTGATGTTTTCCCAACTCCTCTTGCACCTGCAAAAAGATATGCATGTGCAACCCTGTTCAATTTAATGGCGTTTTTCAAAGTTTGGGAAACATGTTCCTGCCCGACTATACCTGTGAAATTATCAGGTCTGTATTTGCGGGAAATGGGGATATATTGTGTTTGTTTTATTTTATTATCTGACATATTACTGATTATACCATATCATATTTTTATTTCATTCTTTTATTTTTGAAAAAGTCCTGCATCAGCATACTAGTTTGTTCTGAAAGCATACCTTTTATAACCTCAACTCTATGATTAAGGTTGTCATTACTGACGATATTGAAAACTGACCCAGCCGCACCTGTTTTCGGATCATTTGAGGAAATGAAAAGTCTTTTTATTCTTGCAAGCACCATAGCGCCTGCGCACATAGCACAAGGTTCTAAAGTTGAATACATATCACAATCAACAAGTCTTTCACTTTCAAGAGCTGCTGCAGCTTGAGTTATAGCTATCATTTCTGCATGTGCTGTAGGGTCTTTTAGCATCTTTATCTGGTTATGCGCTTTTGCGATTATCTGCCCATTATGAACAACAACAGCTCCTACAGGAACCTCATCAGCTTCATAAGCAAGTATTGCTTCTTTTAAAGCAATTGCCATATAATATTCATCATTATTAATCATAGTGTAAGATTATATCATAGCGGGGGTAATTCACTTAGTACAAAATCTAACTTTTGTCTCCTAACGTAGAACCTGGTTCTACCACTATTTTTATTGAGATTGTTCTATCTTGGCCCAAGAGTCACGTAAACTTGCAACTCTATTGAATACTGGCTGGCCTGGCTTGGAATCAACAGGATCAACAAAAAAATATCCTTTTCTCTCAAACTGATACCTTGTTCCTGGCAAAGCATCTTTAATACTTGGCTCAAGAAAAGCATTGTCTATCATTTGTAAAGAATTAGGATTAAGGTTTGAAATAAAATCTTTGCCTTCCTCAACTTCGTTAGGATCCCTTTTAATGAAAAGATGATCATATAACCGTACTTTGCATTTATATGCATGTTTAGCTGAAACCCAATGTAAAGTTGCTTTTACTTTTCTGCCATCAGGAGAATCTCCACCTTTTGTTGCAGGATCATATGTGCAATGTATTTCTGTTATCTCACCTGTCTTATCATCCGTTAGAACATCTGTGCAAGTCACATAATAAGCATATCTTAATCTTACTTCTTTTCCTGGTGAAAGCCTAAAAAATTTCTTTGGAGGATCAATTTTAAAATCTTCCCTTTCAATATAAAGTTCTCTTGAAAAAGGAACTTTACGTGTACCTCCATTTTCGTCCTCAGGATTGTTTATAGCTTCTACCGTTTCTTCTTTATCTTCCGGATAATTCGTTATAACAACTTTTAAAGGCTCCAAAACACCCATTACCCTTAAAACTTCTTTGTTTAACTGTTCTCTTATGGAATTCTCAAGAAGAACAACATCTATTATACTATTAAATCTTGCAACACCTATTTTATCGCAGAAAATCCTTATAGCCTCAGGCGTATACCCTCTACGTCGTAATCCTGATAACGTAGGCATACGAGGATCATCCCATCCGCTGACATGCTTATCATTGACCAGAGTAAGGAGTTTTCTTTTACTTAACACAGTATAACTTAAATTCAATCTTGCGAACTCTATCTGCTGAGGATGATAAAGTTCCAATGCATCCAACACCCAATCATACAAAACTCTGTTGTTCTCAAATTCCATTGTACATATAGAATGTGTGATGCCTTCCGCAGAATCACTCAAGCAATGTGCAAAATCATACATTGGATATATACACCATTTACTTCCTGTCCTGAAATGATCATATCTTTTAATTCTATAAAGAGGAGGGTCTCTCATTATCATATGCTGAGAAGTCATATCTATCTTCGCACGAAGCGTTTTCGCACCATCAGCAAACTCACCGTTTTTCATGCGCATAAAAAGATCAAGATTCTCTTCAATAGACCTATCCCTATTGGGACTGTTCTTGCCTGGAGCTTTGACTGTCCCTCTATATTCTCTGACCTTTTCCTGTGAAAGGTCACACACATATGCTTTACCTTTTTTTATAAGTGCTATGGCATGATCATACAACTTATCATAATAATCCGAGGCAAACAATGTTTCACCATTCCAGTTAAATCCCAACCATTTAATGTTATCCTGTATTGAATTAACATATTCAATGTCTTCCTTTTCTGGATTAGTATCGTCCATTCTAAGATTACATTTTCCGCTATAATCTTTAGCTAATCCAAAGTTAAGACATATTGATTTTGCATGACCTATATGAAGATATCCGTTAGGTTCAGGAGGAAAACGTGTGTGCACGCGCCCTTCATATTTACCTGTTTCAAGATCTTTGTCTATGATCTCCCGTATAAAATTTTTAGTTTCTTTTTTTTCTTCCATTTTATCTTTCTAGTAGGGGCAATTCATGAATTGCCCCTACAAAAACCTTTTATTGTAAACCTCTATTCAGAACCTTCCACTAGCTCGCTGCGCGTAGCTCGAAGCTCGTGGCTCGAATGCATTGTAGCATAAATGAGATTTTCTTGCACGGAAAATTTTAGGCCTATCAAAAAAAGAGCGCAGGGTTTTATCCATACGCTCTTTTAAAAGCTGCTTACAAAATTTTAATGTACATTCTTTATGATTTTCTCACATCTTCATTGACCTTTTCAATATCCAAAGGCTTTAAACAAAGGAACCAGTCTTTACAATCAAGCCCTTGTTCACTTGCAGTATCAACACGTTCTTTAGCAGCTCCACAACTTCCCGGAGGAGGGACTATGACATCATCTCCAGGCTGCCAATCAGCAGGGGTAGCAACTTTATATTTATCCGATGTCTGCATGGCTACTAAAAGCCTCATGATCTCATCAAAATTCCTGCCATTAGATAATGGATAATAAAGCAATGCTCTGATCTTTGAATCCGGGTCTATTAGAAACACAGCTCTTACTGCTTGTGTATCACTTGCAGTAGGTTGTATCATTCCATATTTTTTCGCAACATCCATTTTAATGTCTTCGATCAAAGGAAAAGTAACCTCAACATTTTTCATCCCTTTGTACTCTATCTTTTCTTTTATAGTTCTAAGCCAAGCAATATGGCTATACATACCATCAATAGAAAGCCCTATCAACTTACAATTACGGTCATTAAAATCTTTTTCCATTGTAGCAAAAGTCATGAATTCTGTTGTACAAACAGGCGTAAAATCAGCTGGATGACTGAAAAGAATAACCCAGCTTCCTTTATAATCTTCCGGAAAATTTATTGTTCCTTGAGTTGTCTTAGCAGTAAAGGCAGGTGCTGTTTGACCTATTATAGGTATACTATATCTTTCTTCAGATCCAGTATCTCCAGCAAAAGACATTGCCGCAATTGAAAAAACAATAACAAAACCTACCACAAAACTTACTAACCTATTCTTCATAAGAACCTCCCTCTTTTTTTGTTCCCGTATTATAGCACTCTCTTATATATTATTCAATGTAAAAAAAGAAAAAAGAGAGAAAGAAGAAATGATCGTGCAGATATGGATACTATTTTTTATGCCTTTACTATAGCAAGTTGGTCCCAGATAGTTGTATACTCATTTGATAATAGTTTTTGGCTCATTTTCCATTGTTTATCTATACCGTTACAAGCAAATGAAACTGCACCTTTTCCCATTTTATTATTTAATCCGTCTATTACAGACATCAATTTTTCCTGAGAGCCTGTTTGATAACTCACTTCAAACAGATCGCTATGAATATTTGTTTTATTTATTATTCCTGTTAAGACAACTCCAGCCTTTGCATATTTTTTCCCTTCTACATAAATATTATCTATAATGTTATGTGCGTTTGAGATTATTGTGGAAGTATTAGCAGTAGGCATAACAAGTTTTTGAAGATCCCCCTTAAAATATCTGTCCTCTGAAAAGAGAGCAGTTGCTATATAAACATATACCCCTGTGCAAACACTTTCTTGATGCCTCAATTTCTCTGAAGCTCTTGTCACATATTCGGATACTGCCTCTTTAATTTCTTTAATTGTGCTGACTTTTTTACCGAAAGATCTGCTGCAGGTTATTTCTTTTTTGTTTTTGATCATTGTATCGATCTCAATACATTTTGTACCTCTTAATTCTCTGACTATACGTTCTCCTGCAACAGTCATTTTTTTTCTGACCCATTTAATATCTTTTTGTTTTAAACTCAAAGCTGTTTTTATGCCTTGTTGACGGAGCATCATCGCATATCTTCTGCCTACACCCCAAATATCTTCTACTGGAAAAACGTTCAACATGTTGTCTATTTGGTCTTCAGAAAGTGAAGACAGATCAAAAACGCCATTACATTGTCTTTGTTTTTTTGCTATATGATTTGCTATCTTAGCAAGAACCTTTGTTTTAGCAATACCTACTGAAACAGGCATACCTGTCCATTGATAAACTGTTTTTTTTATTTTAGCCCCATATTCTGTTAGGTCTATACACATACCATCAAAAGACAAGAAAGCTTCATCTATCGAATATACTTCTATATGGGAAGAAAAACCGGATAAAGTTTCCATGACCCTTTTGGATATATCAGCGTATAACGTGTAGTTTGAAGAAAAAGCCTTTACCCCATGTATTTTAAATCCCTCTTTGCATTTGAAATACGGAGTACCCATTTGTATACCAAGATCTTTTGCCTCTTGTGAACGTGATATAACACATCCGTCATTGTTTGACAAGACTACTACGGGTTTTTTGTTGAGGTTAGGTTGAAACACTCTTTCACATGAAACATAGAAGTTATTACAATCCACTAATGCTATCATAATTGATGTATAACATTTGTTACTACGCCCCACACAATAAAATCTGTATCTTCTGTAACTTCTATTTTTTTGAACGCATCATTCGCAGGAATAAGAAAAAGCTTGTTTTTATTTTTTTGTACTCTTTTTACAGTAAGTTCACCATTCAATACAGCAATAACAATGTTATTATTGTCTGCCTTTTTCGACTTGTCTACTATAAGAATATCCCCATCATTGATACCTGCTCCTATCATAGATTCTCCTGTTACTTTTACAAAAAAAGTTGCAGCCGAGTTTTTAATAAGCAGCTCATTAAGATCCAGTCTTTTTTCAACATAATCATCTGC
This sequence comes from Candidatus Omnitrophota bacterium, assembly GCA_028702395.1. Taxonomy (GTDB): domain Bacteria; phylum Omnitrophota; class Gorgyraeia; order JABMRN01; family JABMRN01; genus JAQVOV01. Next base: position 3,935 of record JAQVOV010000032.1, on the reverse strand, counting down.
AGGTGAAGGAAAACCTGCACAAACACAAGAGCTAAATAAAGGCATCTTATTAGTTGAAGCGGTTTCGTTTCTCAGGATAGTAAAATGCTCCATTTTCAGTGTACCTGTTAATTGGTTTGTAGTAACCCCCAGGTACTTGGAGAGTTTTACAATATCTGTTAGCTTAGGTTCACGTATACCTTTTTCCCAATTCGCAATACAACTTTGACCAACATCTAAAGCTTTAGCAAGTTTTGCTTGAGAAACGTTTTTGTTAACACGTATTTTTTTAAGGTTTTGTGGAAATTTCATAAAAACAAGTATATCACGCTATGTGATATATGTCAATTGAGCAAGAAAGATTTTATGCTGTTAACTCTTCAGGATAGTGCTATGGGGAAATTACTCATTGTGTTTTTAGGAAGTATAAATTGAAAAAGAATTTAACTTTTAACTCGGCGAAGACGCTGCTCTCCATGCACCTACTGTTCCATTTACATCTCCACGAACAGATAGATTACACTGTCTTGCCCCGCCATATATAAAGCTACCTGTTACGCAAGCTAACCCACCGCTTGACATATAAAAACCTGCAACTGCACAAACATTAAGGACTGCTTGGTCAGGGTTAAGATTAACTCTTTTTATGTTAGGGGAATAATATTTTTTTCTCATTTTTTTTATTATAACATCTTTTTTTTAAATCTAGAAAAATCGTAAAACCCTTTTTCATGTCTACTATTGAAAAAGTTGATCTTTTATTCGCAAGAATTTAGTCTTATAACTCACTTGAAACCGGCGGTTTAGGAAATTCTCCTTTAAGTATATTCTTTGCCAGGGCTTTAATTTCATCACTAAAATCAGACCTGGTTATCCAATCAAAATAACTTTTATTTTCATCATATATCTCTTTTACACTTTTTTTTGAATATTTACCGAATGAAGGATAAAGCTCTCCGTTCCACCATCTAAACTTTCTTTCTTTATCATAGAACATGTCATTTTTTTCATAATCTATATCTCTTAGAGACTCTATGCCAATTTTCGCATCTCCATATTTATCTATTTGTTCTTTGAAGATCTCTGCCGTAGCCTGAGCATCTCCCATTGCTGAATGAGCATTATCAAGAGGTTTATTGCAATAAAATTTGTAAGCAGCTGTCAGATCTCTTTTTTCATGTATATGATAAATTTTTTGCGCATCATAGATCTTTCTCTCTTTCCAATGAAAGTCTATTCCAGCCTCAAAAAATTCTCTTTCAAGCATAGGAAGATCAAATCTTTCAACATTAAATCCGCCCAGATCAGATGTCCCGATAAAATCTAATATTTCCTGTGCAAGTTCTTTAAAACTCGGGGAATCTTTCACATCTGCATCAGTAATATCAATAATGCGGCTGACATTTACAGGAATAGGCATGCCAGGATTGACGCGCTTTAGATATTGTTCTTGTTTTCCGTCAGGCATTATCTTTATCATACCTATCTCAACAACTTTATCCTTTTCTACCCATGTGCCTGTTGTTTCAAGATCAAATATCACTAATGGTTTATCAACTTTCATTATTTCTCCTTTAGTTCAAGCTGCGAACTACCCGCTTCGCTTTTTTTGTGAAAAATCTTAATTCAAATAAAAACACGCTGTGCGTAGCCCGAGACACGCAGCACTTTATTATAAGATCATTATTCTTCGAATCTGCAATATCCGTCCTGTGAAAAAGCTCCGGAACCAAAATCATTTTCACATGCTGTTCTTAATCCTGTTCTAAAGGTTCTACACCACCTGCATCTGCCATCAACGCCTTCACCCTCTATCTTTAATTGCAGGATGCTTTCAGAGAGCTCTTTGAGTTTTCTTTGTTTTGGATCAGCTTCTACTTTTGAATGTGTCCATTTGTGTAATTTAAAAACCCTTTCTTTTGCCAGATCATCTGCGACATGAATATCAAAACAACATATTTTCTCATCATAAGCATCCGGGGCATATTTCAATCGAACAAGATCTGTCAACTCTTTAACTGAAAAATATTTATTATCACAAACAGCTGAATTTTCATTTAGGGTCATGTTTTCCTTAAAATCATTATACTCTTTTTTTTTATACTTAATGCTTTGTTTATCATTTACTGACAGCTCCGTGGGCTCAGTAATATTGAATTCATCTGTTTTCTTCATACATAAAAACCCGCTTCTGTTCATAAATGAATATATTCTATCATCAAGGATAATATCACGATAATTTATAGGTTTTTTCAAAACTATACCATCTAACTTTGTACAACGACTTAAAGCCACATATGTTTGTCCATGGGTAAAAGCCCCATGGCCCATATCAATAATAACATTTTGAAATGTTTGTCCCTGACTTTTATGTATCGTTATTGCCCATGCCAATTTAACAGGAAACTGCTTAAATGCACCAACTACTTTTTCCTCGATCTTTCCTTCTGTTGAATTATATTTATATTCGATTTTTTCCCACGTGTTTTTGGGAACACTATACACCATGCCATCTATACAAACTTTTATTACTGAGTCTGACAGCTCTGCGATCTCTGCAATAGTTCCATTTACCCACTTCTTTTCTGTATCATTTTTTAAAAGCATTACCTGTGCCCCGACTTTAAGACTCAGGCACTCTTGAGCAGGAACAGATCTTTTATCAAATCTTCCATCAACCTGTCCGTGGTATTTATATTCCTTGTGATGTAATTCAGATAAATGCCTGTCATTTATATCATTTGCATCATTATTTGTAGTTGTTAAAACAATAACACCTTTTTTTTGTTTTACATTATTATTTACTCTGCTGTTCAGCATTTTTAGATCCTCTTGCCTGAGTTGATCTACTCTTATTTTATTCAATAGATCAATAAAAACTTGATCCTTTTGACGATATACTTTAGTCAATTCAACATTCTCCAGTTCGATGTTATTTATAACATGTGCACTAAAAAAATATGGGCTTGTATACAACTGTTCCATTATATTCTGTATCTCATTATCTACTACAGGGGATAACTGAAAAAGATCACAGAACATTATGATCTGAACACCGCCAAAAGGTACATCATATTTTGCTGTATTGATCCTTAAAGAATGATCAATACCATCCAGGATATCTGCCCTTACCATTGAAGCTTCGTCTATGACTATTGAATCAAGATTATGGAATAATTTGTCATTTCGTGATCTTCTAACATGTTCTTTTTGAATGAATTTAGATGGGAACTTGAAAAAAGAATGAATAGTTTGACCATGTATTTTAATTGAAGCTACACCTGTTGGAGCTAAGACTGCTATTTTCTTTTTTGTGTTTAACTTGAAATATTCTAATAATGTGGATTTTCCTGTGCCTGCTTTACCTGTGATGAACAAATGTTTTTGTGTATTCTCCATTAGATCAAAAGCTTTTTGAAACTCTTCATTAAAATCAAAATTATCCGGTATTTCTGTACTTGTTTCAAGAACTGCTTTTTCTCCATAAGAAGGAGTTTTGTCACTTAACTTATTATCATGACTTTTTTTCTTTGAAAATGATTTCATTAGTCTGCTCTCGTTTTTGGCATCGTGAATGAATACTAAACTTTTTTCCATTATACTCCTTGAATTAACGCATTGTCCAACGTTTTCTGTTTTCTGGTCAGATCAACAAGCTGTTAATAAGGATAAAAAGCAATGCCCTTTAGATAACCAAGCATAACAAAACGCAATTTTCCAATAAGATCGTGGAAGATGTTTTGTTATAAACAAATTGATCTTAAGATATGAACCCTCAAAATTTTATTTATGTCTAAATGGATTTTCTATAGTAGGAGCAATTGAAAAACTTATATCCCATTCTTGTCCTAATGTTTTTGGATGTATAATGGAATAATCTGCCTCTATATTAAAATTAACTGCAATATTCCCGATCTTAATTGTTTTACTGTAGCCAATACCAATAGGAACTGTCC
>JAQVOV010000159.1 GCA_028702395.1 Candidatus Omnitrophota bacterium | reverse complement strand
AGGTTTTTCCTTGAAAGTGTAAATGCTGTATTCAATGAAAGAGATATATATACAGATAAAGGTGAAAGAGTGAAGATCGATAGAATGATAATAAAGGAAGAACAGATCGATATTATAGATTATAAAAGCACATATGTCCAAGACATGGTGGAATCACACAAAGAACAAGTGAATAATTATAAAAAAATAGTTGAAGAGTTGTATCCGGATAAGACAATAGAAGGGTATATTGTATTTATTAAAGAATGTGACATCCTGAAGGTATAAAAAATGAGAAGCATTAAAGAAATTGATATGGCAGATGATCTTTTGCAAAAGGTAGCAGAATTTATTGCAAAAAAAGCCAATAACCCAAAAGATCTTACTGATACACTTGTTGTGTTTGAAGGGACTCGTCCCTCAGCATATTTAAGAGATAAGATAAGTAAGGTCTTAGGGTTCTCCTATATGGCCCCTTCTATTTTTTCATTAAATGATCTTGTAGAATATATTGTTTCTGAAGAAGGAACTTTTACAATAGCATCAGAACTTGATGTAGCTCATAAGCTTTATGAGATAGTCAAAAGGATAGCCCCTGAGGTTTTTGTTCAACAGAGGCTGTTCTCTGATTTTATTTCTTGGGCAGAAGAGATCAATAGGTTTATTGATAGAATGTATTTTGAGAATAAGGAAGATGACGCATTGATCAATGTCCAGGCAAATGCGGCGATAGGGTATGATGTGCCGGAAAGTATAAACAAAATATTGGAACACATTGTAAGGATAAAAACAGAACTTAGAGACGTTTTGAGCAAAGAGAATAAGATGACGCGAGGGATGTTATTCCAAAAAGCTAAAGAACTGTCCAAGAGTATAAAGTTAAAAAAGATCAAAAAAATAATTTTTGTTAACATATTGTTCTTTCAAAAATGTGAAGAAGAGATATTGAAAAACCTTTCCTTAACACATGAGACTACATTTTTTTATCAAGGTTCTCCGGATGACTGGAAAATATTAAAGAATATTTATGATAGTTTGGATTGTATTGTTGAAAGGACTAAAAAAACGAACAAGGACAATGATCTTAAAATATATGCTCCCTGTGATGTTCATAGTCAGTGTGCTATGGTCTCTGATATCATAAGGGAAACGAAAGACTATGATAATACCCTTGTTGTTTTGCCTGAAAAAGAGAACATGGTGCCTTTGTTCTCAATGTTAAGTTCAGTTACGAAAGATATAAATGTATCTATGGGATATCCCATTAAAAGAAGTGCTTTGTTCTCATTAGTGGAAATGCTTATAAATGCGCAGAAAACAAAAAAACAAGGCAGATATTATACTAAAGAATATGTTTCCATAATAATGCATCCAATAATCAAGAACTTGGATATAGGATATGGACAAGCATTTACACGAGGCATTGTACAAGTCATAGAAAATGTTTTTAAAGGAAATATTGATATTTCATATAGCGGTCAGGTTTTTATTGATATAAATGAATTAGAAAAAAAAGGCGATTTTTTGGAAGTTGTTCAAGAACAAGCAGGATCACAGGATATCCTGCAGCATGATATTATAAAGACCTTGAGCTTTATACGGGAGCATTTTTTTGAAAAATGGGGGAAGGTTAATTCCTTAAAAGATCTTGCAGCAGTGCTTAAAGGATTTATTGCGGTAATTATGGAATATTCTGATCCTGAAAGATATCCTTTGCAGTTCAATGTTATAGATGCTTTGTTCAAAGTTGTTGATAACCTGGAACATATAAATATAGAAGAAGAGTTTTCTGTAGATGAGATCTTTTCAATATTCAAAAGTTTAGTTGAAAATGAGAAAACAAAATTTGCCGGATTTCCATTAAAGGGGATACAGGTCAGTGAGATGATGGAAACACGAGCCCTTTGTTTTAAAAATGTAATATTGATGGATCTCAATGAAGGTATTATCCCATATGGAAAAATAAATGAACCGCTTATTCCTGTTGAGGTTATGCGTATGCTGGAACTTAGTGATCCTGAAATAGAGGAAGCTATACAAAAATACCATTTCAATAGGATAATAAATACTTCAGAAAAAGCACATCTTTTATATAAGAATGCTGAGGATAGTCAAAAAAGCAGATTCTTAGAGGATATTATATGGACAGAGCAGAAAAGATCCCGTAAACTGGATGTCTTTAGCAAGTTTCAGGCTCATTTTTCTTCAAAGATAATTTCGCAGGAAAAGGTTAAGGAAAAAGATGCCAGCATGGTAGAAACAATTAAGAACATGACATTTTCTATTTCAAGTATCAACACTTATATAGGATGCCCTATGAGGTTCTATTATAGGTATGTGCTGGGGATACAGGAAACAGAGAATATCCTTGAAGGAGTGCAGCCCAGGCATATTGGAGATTTCGTGCATAAACTCCTTGAAGAAGTCTTTAAAAAATATATTAATGTGCCATTAATAATAGATCAAATGTTCAAGAAAGACTTTTTTATTCTTTTACAGGAGCTCTATAAAAGGGATTTTGAAAACAAAATGGGTGTGCAAAAAGAATTGTTCAAAGATATCATTCAGGATAGGTTAGAGGCCTTTTTGGAAAATGAAAGACAAAGAGCTGAAGAACTAGGCATTAGAGTTTCAATGGTCGAAGAGAATATAAAAAATACTATAAACACAAAAGCAGGCGAACTTAATTTGACAGCTAAGATAGATAGAGTTGATATAGATAGGCAGGACAATGTCTATGTGTTGGATTATAAAGCAGGTAGTACAAGTTTAATGCCCTCTAATATAGCAAACATAAATATGCAGGAGATCTCTCGGGAAAAGATAAAAGATATGATCCGTTCTGTACAGCTTCCCGTTTATTTATATTTATTACAAAATAGCCAAAAGATAGATATGGAAAAAGTTAATGTTAACGCAGGGTTGTATTATATACGAAGCGTAGAAATAAAATGGCTTTTTGGGAAAAAAGATAAGATATTGCCTAAAGAAGCTTTAAAACTTTATATTCAAGCAACAAAATATATCTTAGAAGAGATATGTGATAAGGATAAACCTTTTAGATGTGATAAAAGTGCAAGGGAATGTTCAATATGTCCGTATGTGGGAATGTGTTAAGCGTGAGGTGGCACGAAGTAATGTATGTGTTATCTGTAATGTGTTATGTGTATTGGATGGTTCCGAAAAAAGTTTTGTAGAAATGCTTTTGAGCGCTCATTTGAAGAATATGTAAATGCAATAATTATTCACACAGACAGATAACGGATAACACATGACAGATAACTAAATATAAAGGAAGTCATGCTGATAAAAGATGCAACATTCACTATATTTGACCTTGAAACTACAGGATTATCTCCTTCAACAGGAGATAGGATAGTGGAAATTGCTGCCATGAAAACTGATCTTAAAAATAAAAGAGAAGTTTTTCATA
>JAQVOV010000158.1 GCA_028702395.1 Candidatus Omnitrophota bacterium | reverse complement strand
CTACCCGACGCTCTTCCGATCTCCCCATAACAATTGGAATAGCACACCTTATAGATAACGCCCCGCCTGCAACAAACCCAACAACCATAGAAGTTGTTGTAGAAGAACTTTGTATTATGCTTGTAGCAAGTACTCCTATGAATAATCCTACAATAGGATTAGCGGTTGTTGTTATCAGCTTTTCGCTAAAATCTTTCCCAAAGCATTTAAAGCTATGGCTCATTAAAGAAATGCTGACCAAAAAGATATATAGCAAAATAACTATTGTAAAAACACGCAAACAAAATTTGGTAAACCTTTTCATCATCCCCTTTCTCTTTCCTTATAATATTTACAATAATAACTCAGCTTACACCCTTGACACATTGGTTTTCTCGCTTTACATATTTGTCTGCCATGCAAAACCAACATTCCATTAAACTTTCCCCATTTTTTTTTAGGAATTATTTCCATTAGATTTTTCTCTATTTTAACAGGTTCTGTCTCTGTACTCAAGCCTAATCTTCTGCTAAGTCTTTTAACGTGTGTATCAACAGCAATTCCTGCTGTAATTCCATAGCCATGATATAAAACGATATTAGCTGTTTTTCTTGCAACACCTGGTAATCCGATAAGGTCTTTCATGTTGTTAGGGACTTTGCCTTTGTATTTTTCTTGAATTATTTTAGATGAATTAATAATATTCTTTGCTTTATTCCTGAAAAAACCTGTAGATCTTATAAGTGATTCGATCACTATTTCTTTTGCTTTAGAAAGATCATTAGCAGTTCTATATTTTTTAAAAAGATCTGGAGTTATCTGGTTAACACGTTTATCTGTACATTGTGCAGACAATATTGTTGCAACAAGAAGCTGAAAGATAGTTTTGTGATGCAATTGTGTAGCTGTATTAGGATATTCTTTTTCTAATATGCTTATTATCTTATTTATATTTTTCAGGTTTATGGTTTTCATTTTTTCCATTGTTTGACCAGATCAACAGTTATTATACCGTAACTTCCCCAAAAATCAACTCTTCTTACCTTTGGAACCTTTCTTTATCTATCCTTAGAACCTGGTTCTATAGAACCAGGTTCTCCGTTAAGAATGAAAAAGTCTGTTTTTATTTTGGGACAAATTCCATTTTTTTTCGTTATTAATTATATAGGGAAGAAAAACAAAAAAGGAGGGAAATATGGGAAAACGAAAAATACCATTAGTCGCTAACTGTCTTTATCACATTTATTCAAGAGCAGTTCCAGGAACAGATGCTTTTAAAGATCCCCAAGATTATAACCGTTTCATCAAAAGCTTATACTTTTATTGTATTGAAGATAGACTTCCTTCTTTTTCTTTTTTTCTTGAAAGGAAAAAAGAGATCCCCCTTTTTTTCAATAAATCACAAAAACATGTTAGTATTCATACATACTGTCTTATGCCAAACCATCTACACATGATATTGTCGTCTAAAGAAACTAATGGCATTTCCATGTTTTTGCAAAAAACTCTTAAGAGCCACTCTCTTTATTATAACTCTCGTTATAAAAGAAAAGGGCATTTATGGCAAGGGAAATTCGAAAATATTATCATTCAAACAGATGAACAGCTACTGCACACAATAAGATATATTCATCTTAATCCTGTAACAGCTTATTTAGTTGATTATCCCCAACAATGGAAATATTCTTCTTATAAAGAATACATTGAACGCCCAAAACTTTCATTATGCAATATCCCTGATACATTTTATAGAAATATAGATCATCTAGAATTCACAAAGGAAGCTATTGAAATACAAAGAGAAAAGGCTAAAAATAAGAAACTAAAACCTTAGAACCTGGTTCTATAGAACCAGGTCCTAAGGTTTTAAAGGAGGATATAATGCATTTTTTGAAACCTTTATTTAACCTAATCTTTCCGCAAAACTGTTACATCTGCAAGAAAACATTACGAGCTGATGAAACTCATTTATGTGCTAATTGCCTAAGAAAATTGGTTTTGAACATTGGTCCATTCTGTCCGAAATGTTCTAGACATGTATACAAAGAAGATCTTATCTGCCCTGAATGTAACACTCGGAAATCTTATCTTACAAAAACATTAGCATGCTTTATTTATACAGATATTTTTAAAGCTATACTTATTAATATGAAATATTACAATAACCCTTTTCTTCTTAAACCTTTGCTTCCATTTATAAAGAGGTTTTGCATTGAACATTTTTCTCGGATTGATATTGATATAATTACTTTTGTGCCATTACACTGGCACAAACTTTTTTTCAGAGAATTTGATCAAGCCTTTCTAATTGCAGAAAACATTTCAAAAATACTGAATATCCCTATACTCCCATTACTCTTCAAAGAAAGATCAACTGATTCACAACATTTATTGTCTAAAAAAGAAAGAGAACAGAACTTGCAAAACACTTTTAACATAATACCAGGCTCTAACATAGACAAGAAAACTATTCTATTGATAGACGATGTCTTTACCACAGGTAATACAATAAATGAATGTGCGAAAATACTAAAAAGAAAAGGAGCGAAAGAAGTTTATGGATTTACTTTGGCGAGAGGAATTTAGCTTAGCGCTTCCGCTGGCTCCATATCTCCTCCATTTGGAGGAATTGCCAACGTAGTCCCACCTCCTCCTGCTCCTTTTGGAGTTATGTCACAGTTTGGACCTATAAACCCTGCTATATGTCCACATCTAGGCGGAGTCCCTGAAGTTCCCAAATAAAGGCCATCAACTGCACACACTTCCAAAATAGCTTGTTTTTGATCAAGCTCAATTGCTGCTATTTTTGGTTTTTTATATACTTTCAATATCTTTTTCCTTTTGTTTTAAGCACAAGGATTAACACAAATTAATTTTATTGATATCTTCTTAAGAGTCACTGACCTCTATCTCTATTTAGAACGTTCTACTGGCTCGCTGCGCGCAGCTCGATGCTCGTGGCTCGATTCTATGACGGTTGATTGAATCTGTCATCCATAAAATCACCATATCTCGCATTAGCACTTTTTCCACCGCCCCTAACAGAAGACTCACATCCTCCTTGCCCGGGACCCGTGCCATCATGACATAAATTCACACCTATACCTGTTCCAAAATATACCCCTCCTACTATACAAACATTTAATACTGCTTGTTCAGGAGAAAGTTCAATTGCTTTTATATTTGGTTTTATATATTTTTTCATGCTTTTGATCTGTTTAATTATATTTTTTTCGAAATGAAAAAGAAATTATACTTAAAACCAGAACAGTTTATAAATCGTATATCTTTAAATCAATTAATTCTAGTGACTAGTTACTAATCACTATTTTTAAGCTCGTAGCTCGATGCGCGTGTCGCGTGGCTCAAGTCTAGTTTTTCACAGCAGCCCTGTCCGCCTGCAGGCGGACACAGTACCCATTACTCATTACACAAGACATATACTGCTCGTTCTAGCTTGGTGCA
>JAQVOV010000031.1 GCA_028702395.1 Candidatus Omnitrophota bacterium | reverse complement strand
AATGGTTGTTTTGAATTTTGCTAAGATCGTTAGGTGAGATTACATGTGGAAGGAAGCATGCAAAATATGTTGTTTTGCATTCAAGGGTAGAGTTTATTCTCTTGACATGCTTTGTTATAGATGACAGTCTAGAGCCCTATTAACCTTCTGACTTCTGATCTCTGACTTCTGAATTCTAAGCCCTATCAACTCAATTCAGGACGTTCCACCATTTTTCCTTTTATCCGCCAAAATTTATTAAAATTTTGGCGAGATCTCGCCATCTATGATGGCGGACCTTTTTACTTTTTCCTTGAAAATCCTATCTAACCCCACACTTCTTTAAAAGCGTTATCATAGGACACCAATTAGTAAAAGCTGACTGCAAAAGATTTACACCGACAAATGCAGTAAACCATAACCAATTCATATTGACTTTAACTGCTAAAATCAAACTTAGTAAAATAAATGTACCTGCTATTCCACGTAGTATTCTTTCCATGTTAACCTCCTTTTGTGTCTTGTGTCATGAGTCTGTGAGTCATGTGTCTTTTAGTCTTTTGTTTACAGAGACTCTAGATCCCTGCCTGTCCGCCCGCCTGCCGGCAGGCAGGGCAGGCAGGACGGTATTTGCCTGCTGGCAAAACTTTTAACCCTGCACAGTGAATCCGAAGGATTCTCTGGTGCAGGGCGGGATGACAATTTTCGCGCTACGCGTTGCGCGTCACGAGCTTCGCTCCTATCAACTTTATTTTAGGGCGCGGAAACCGCGCCCCTACAAAACTCTATTTAGGACTCATTCCAATAGCTCGCTGCGCACAGCTCGCAGCGAGTGGCTTATTTTAGGACGTTCCACCCTTTTTCCTTTTTACTTTTACCTTTTTACTTAAAAGTTTTTTATTAAATTTAAATCAATTACGATCAGAAACTATAACGCAACCGCATATATATATTACTGTCTCCCTTGAACTGTCCCCAATCACCTGTATCCAACCCAAAAAAAATATTTCCTCCTAATGTCAGTTTCCATTGGTCAGTTGCATCCCATGTAACAACAGGTCTTAAATATGCATCACTATCTGTTGGACTGTAAAAAGCAAAAAATGAAGCACGAATTGTCTGATCTGCAAATAATTTAGTTATCCTTAATGTGAGCAATTGATACAATCCATCCTCTTTACGATCCGGAGGCATAAGATTTTCTGTATAATTATCATAATAAAGCATTTGATCTGCAAAATACTGTAAGCCGATCTCAAGATCATCCTTGAACGCCTTTTTATACCCTACAAGATATCTTATAGTAGAATTAGGACGTGTTCGGATCTTCCCTGCTTTATCTTCTAATGAATCATAATAAGCTATTTCTAAATTACCTATACCATCTATCCAAGGAACAGGTCCTCTTAAACTTGCTCCATATGTACTAAGACGCGGATGATATATTTCTTTTTCAGCTTCATTCTTATACCCGTTTGGATTCTTATAGAACCCTCTGGAATAATATAAAGCCCATTCGAAACTGCCAATTGTGCTATACACTCTAGATGCCCATTCAGTATTTTCAAACTGATAAGGCGGTTCTATCTTTTTTCTATAAACATCTGTGCCTGAAATTTTCCCTTGAAAGGGATCATAAAAAGATAATCTCCGTCCTTCAGGGACCCTATTACCTGTAAAAAAAGGTATAGCTATAATATCCCATGAAATATCCTTTATAAAAAAAGTTGCACGTGCAGCATAAGAAGGTAATTTCAAATAATCATCATCTCTTCCTATTAAAAATGAATCATAATCTTTAGGGAAAGTATCATTCAAGAAAAGATAATCTCCTGTTCCCCAGGTCAGGATCTGCGCACCAATTTTAAGATCAACAAAATCGAGCGGCGTAAAAGCTGTGTAGATCTGACGAGGCTGCCAATTATACATGTTCCTATATTCATCAAATAAAACATCTGCATTATAATAAATTTCAGTATTCCAATCCTCTAAAAATGTAAATTCATCCGGGAAATATCTGAATTTCATATTGATTCTTTGTTCTAACATATTATAGCCGTTATGAGATGCTTTTTTATCATCATTGACCTTTAACCCAAAAGCTGATTCTGCAAACCCATGAAGTTTTGGAAGATCCCCGGCAAAAGAGTTTTTAGAGATCAAGAGTGATAAGAAAATTAAAAGTGAAAAGAACTTTTTCATTATTTCAACCATTTCATTGGAGGTCTTTGAAGATATCTTTCAGTAAAAACATCTTCATCTAAACCTATATCATATTCTACATCATTGAAATCAATAATTGTTTTTCCTCCGCTTCTTAGATCACTTGCAACAGCTTCCTTTACTGTTGGATATCCTTGTACATCTATGATCTGTTTTGTTTCTAAAATACGTATTACCTTATCCTGGTTATCATAATATTCCACTTTAACAGGAATAAAATTCTCTTTATTTATATTACTTATGTAATATGCAAATTCAACTTCTGATGGGACTTTAGGAATACCTTTTATAACATAAACATCTCCCTTATCATCTATAAGTTCATGTTTATCATAATTAAGATTACGACCGGAAATATCTTCATAAACAAAATTAGATCCTGCAAAACTTGAACGCTTATCGCTTGCAGCAATACGATTTACAAGATTAAGTCCTGGAAGATAAAGCCATCTATCATCATCCTTATCAAGATATTTCCATACCATAAAAACCGTACCTCTTACATCATTCGGTTTTTCATAATACACATAATATTTTTGCGGCCCACCTTTTACTATATTCAACCTTAAAATAACAAATTCTTTTTCACGAACATTACCCTGTCTATCCTCAATTTTCATATTAACTCTGGAACGACCATTATCCCCTTGATAATAGTAAGCTTCGTTAGCTTTTTTCACGATCTGTTCTGCTGAAAGAACTTCAGCGAAAGAACTTCCTGAAAAAAAGAGCGTTAAACCAGCTGCAAGCAATAAACTTAAAATTCTTTTCATGTAATTCCTCCTTTGTTGTGTCTTTGTGTTGTGAGTATTGTGTATTGCGTAATGTGTCTATGAATAAACAAATCGCAAGTTAATGATCCTCTACATGTTTTGTGTAGGGGCAATTCATGAATTGCCCCTACGAAACCCTCTTTCAAAACGTTCCATCCTTTTATCTTTTATCTTTCGTCTTTTATCTTTGGTACCCTATCACCCCTAAATATTATACCCCTAAACATCGATATTATCGCAGGTAAAATAAAAAGCGTTGCTATTGCTGATACGATCATTATCATCATCATAAAAAAACCAACTGTTTTGTATGGCACCAAAGGCGCTATAAGAAGCGGTGTAAACCCAATTGCAATGACAAGTGCATTTTTGCTGATAGCTCGTGCAGGTTCTTTAAAAAGCTCACCTAATGTTTGTTCCCAATTATTTGTTCTTTTGTATAATTCTTTTGTTCTCTGCAAAAAATGTATTGCAAAATCCACTGACAGACCTAAAGTCAAAGATGATAATACTGCAACAGGCATATCATAATCTTTACCTACAAGACCTATTAACCCATAAATAAATATTATAGTTGCTGATAAAGGTATCATACATAAAAGTCCCCAGATAAATGACCTAAAAAGGATTATCATAAGGACAAAGACCATTATGAATGACCCTAAAAGAGCACTCATCATACCTTTGACCATTTTTTCCTGCCACACAGTGTTAATATAGGTTAATCCTGCCCATCCTGTTTTTAGCTCAACAGGCGGTGGATTGTCTACAATGAACTCATTAACAACTGTTACTACTTGTTCCATATCCTGATTATCTCCGCTTTTAAGCTGTATCCAAATATTGGCTTTATTGAAATTAGTGGTAACAAGATGCCACAGATCATCAGGTTTATGGCTGTTCTCATATGACAATAAACATTGCGCAACAGCATTACGAGAGTCAGGAATTTTATTGTTTGCCTTATCCCCTCCTAGAAGTTCATAGTATACTTTCTTAACAACATCTGCAATAGACGTTGATTTGCCGACTTTTCCAGAGGAGATAAGTTTCTTCTGCAATTTCTCTACCCACATTAAAACTTTAGGGTCCTTAAAATCTTCATGAGTCTGATTAACTGAATCAAGAACCAAATATGCAGTATATGTTCCTCCGAAATGCTCATTTAATACTTTATCTGCAATACGAATATCATGTTTTTCAGTGAACCATCTTACGGGATTATCATTAATGTTTATTTTAGTTATCCCATATATTGATATAGCTAATATCAATATTACTATTGCTATGATCAGTTTGGATTGATGTTGGGAAAAACGTCCCATTGCTTCCAGCATTTTATCAAATATATTTTCATGATGATCTGCAGCTTTTTTCCCAAAGCTTGAAAGACTGGATTCTTTTAGAAGCATTATATAGGCCGGTATAAAAGTAATAGTAAGCAGCCATGCCATCATGATACCATATGCTACGAATAAACCGAAAATTTTAACCGGAGGGATAGGTGTGAAAGCTAAAGATGCAAACCCAACAGCAGAAGTCAAAGAAGTATAAAGCATAGGCATGAAAAGTTCATCCATAACGTGATGTATTGCCTTTCGTCTATCTCTGAATTGATCATATTTATCATAAAATTCACTTAAGATATGTACAGAGTCTACTACAGCAATAGGCATTAAAAATATCGGGATCATTGATATCATTATGTGTACAGTAAAACCTTTACCGATCAAAAGTCCCATTGTATAAATGATACTTGCCATTGCAACTATCATCGGAGAGAAAACAAGTGATATTTTTTTAAAGAAAAACCACATTATTAAAAAAATAATAAGCCCTGCCAATGGAGCAGAAATAGCCATTTGCTTGAACATTTCAACGCCAAAAGTATCCTCTGCAACAGGCAATCCAGTTATAAAAAATTGTTCCTGCCCATTAAAAGCCTTGACATATTCTTTTATCTTTTGTGCAATACGATAACTTTCCTTTTTTGCTTCAATAGGCACATAAATACAGGCGGCTTTGCCATCCTCAGAAACAATAGTACCATCAAGCATAGGATTATCTTTTGCTTCATCACGAATGAAAAGTGCTGCTTTACTGTTTTGTGGAGCCTTTTGCATAAGCCATTCAAAGATCACCATTCCGGGTGTATCCCCTTGACGTATATTATCCTTTGTAGAAAGGCTTATAAGTTCATATGATATAACTCCTTGTATATCCTTTATCTTATTAGTAAGATCTACTATCCTATTTAACGTTTCAGGATTAAAAACCCCATTCTCATCATGTTCATTGACAATACCAACAACAATAAAATCATATAGCCCAAATTCTTTTTTTACTTCATGATGAAATATTCGCACAAACTCTTTTTCAGAAAGCATATTCTCAGGATCAGTATCAATTGTTATTTTGGGAAACTGCATCCCAAAAAATATCGCTGCAGCAATAACAATACTTACTATAAATTTTGGTCTGGCTGTTGAAAAATGTATCAGGTTTTTAAAGATCTTCATAAGCACCTTCCTGTTGCAAGCCCCGCGCCACGAGCTATGCGCAGCGAGTAGCACGGTCATTTTTGTTGAGAACAGTTTTTCATACAAGAAATAACTTTTAACACGTTTTTATTGGCAATATAATACATAACAACATTAGCTTTTTTTGCAGAACAAACTATGCCTTGAGCTTTCATTGCTAAAAGATGTTGGCTTGTCATTGATTGAGTAAGTCCAACCTCTTTTTGGATCTCACTAACAAACAATTTCTGTTTACATCCTAAAAGCATCAATATTTCCAGCTTTTGAGGATGGGCAATTGTTTTAAGAACTTTTGCTATTTGTGCTACCTTCTTCTTATCTTTTATCACTACCCCTCCTTAGTTTTAGATTAGTATATTGCAATATTCTAATATTGTCAAGCATTAATTCGCCTAAAACACTTGTCACTTTATAAAAAACACCTTCAATGCATTTCATTTCTTTATTTCTTTTAAAAAAAGAATTGTCTAAACATCGCCCTTATTTATAACTTCAGTGAGTTCTCTTCGTAAAGTTTTTCTTTATAAAAGCTTTTTCATTATAGAATTCTTCTTGACTATTTATTATTAATAAGATAAAATAAAAAAAATGGGAAAATATATTTCCGCTAAAATAACAAAAATTAAGCTCGATCAAAAGCAATCCATTTTACAAGTGTGTAGGCTAGGTGGAATATATCTGCTTGCTACTGAAACAACACGTTTATTCTGTTCAACACAAATGACTACTTTTGGAGGAAATCCCCGATGTTTTGTAACACCTAAAGGCGCAGTTGGAGGTCTATCTTTTATGAATTTTAGTCCTGCTAATTGTGATTCACAACAATCCTTACCAAGCTAAACCAAGTTTTGAGCCACGAGTTAATGTTTCATGTGTAAAAAATCTTAATCGACAATTTATATGATAATTTTTTCTACAACACTATATTTCAATTTAAGCACTAACCTTTTTTAGAATTCCACAGCTACCGCGAGGCTCGAAGCTCGCGACCCGTAACACAAAAACTCTTTCAATTCTGCTATTGCAAGACTTGATAAAATGATATACAATATTATAAATATTATAAATTTTATAAATTCCTGCCTGCCAATATGAAAAACGGAGACAAAATGCAGACACAACAAATAGCAAAAAAAAATACTAAAGAAACAGAGCCTATATCCTCCCCTATAGGATTTGATCATAACAAATATCTTGAAGAACAGACAAAGTTTATCCTTGAAAGAGTAAAACAAGCCAAAGACAGGCTTTATTTAGAATTCGGAGGAAAGATCATCTGCGATTATCACGCCTCCAGAGTTCTACCGGGATTTTCTCCTGATGTAAAGATCCAATTATTACAAAAGCTAAAAGACAAAGCAGAAATAATACTTTGCATATATGCCGGTGATATAGAAAGAAAAAAAGTAAGAGCTGACTTTGGAATTACATACGATATAGATGCTTTAAGAATGATAGATGAACTCCGGGAACGTGGCCTTGATCTTGCAGGAATTGTCATTACCCGTTTTGCCAATCAACCATCTGCAACTATATTCAAGAATAAACTGGAACGTAGAGGTATCAAAGTCTATACCCACCCATTTACAAAAGGCTATCCTACAAGTGTTGATCTAATAGTAAGTGAAGAAGGTTATGGTGCAAATAAATATATTAAAACATCTAAACCTCTTGTAATAGTTACAGGACCAGGTCCTGGAAGCGGAAAACTCGCAACATGTCTTTCCCAACTTTATCATGAGCATAAAAAAGGCTTATCAGCCGGATATTCCAAGTTTGAGACTTTTCCAATATGGAATCTACCTCTTAAACATCCTGTAAATATCGCTTATGAAGCAGCCACAGTTGACCTTAAAGATGTAAATATGGTCGATCCTTTTCATCTAGAAGCTTATAATAAAGTAACAATAAACTATAATCGTGATATCGAAGCTTTTCCGCTTCTCAAAAGAATATTGCAGAGAATTGTAGCAGAAAATGCTGTATATAAATCCCCGACAGATATGGGTGTAAACCGTGCAGGTTTTGGCATCTTTGATGATAAAGTTGTACAAGAAGCTGCTAAACAGGAGATAATAAGAAGATATTTCAGATATGCCTGTGAACATGTAATGGGTTTTACAGACAAAGATTCTGTTGAAAGAGCTGCTCTTTTAGTGGAAGAAATAGGATTGAAACCCGAAGATAGAACTGTTGTTCTTCCTGCAAGAAAAGCAGCCCAAGAAGCTGAAGTAACAAATAAAACAGATATTTTCTGTGGTGCGGCCCTACAACTTCATAATAGATCTATTGTGACAGGTAAAAACTCTCCACTAATGCATGCTGCATCAAGTGTTGTATTGAACGCAATAAAAACACTTGCCGAAATTCCTGATAAAATACATCTATTATCACCCAGCACAATAGGATCCATAGGAAAATTAAAAACAATTATATCCAATACTAAGATCTTAAGCTTGAATGTAGAAGAAACACTTATTGCTCTAAGCATAAGTGCAACAACAAATCCAACAGCACAACTAGCTATGGAAAAATTAAAGGAACTTAAAGGATGTGATATGCATCTTTCTCATATGCCAACTCCGGGAGATGAAGCTGGATTACGCAAATTAGGAGTGCATCTTACATGTGATCCTATATTTTCATCTAACAACCTTTATTTAACTTAAACAGTAAAGCTATCAACAGCATCTTGAACACTATCATAGACATCAAAGATCTCATCAAGTCTTGTTATTCTAAAAAGAGTTTTAACTTGATCCATAAGGCAACAAAAAGCAACTCTACCGTTTTTTGTTAATATCTTTTTATTAAAGCAGACAACAATTCCAAGGGCTATTGAAGGAAGAAAATTAGATTGGCCCATATTGATAACAAAAAATTTATTCTCTTCTGAAATAAGGCTATAAAGATCATTTTTTACAGCTTCCGCAGAGTCTATGGAAAGCTCACTGAATAAAAAACTAATAACATCCACTTTTCCATTTTTTTCAACCTTAAAATAATTACTCACAAAAACCTCCCTTTTATATTACAATTATATAATAGCTTATTGTAAACATATCACACAAATAATCAAGTAAAAAGTGAAAATTCTAATAACTGAGCAATTACCTTGAAAATAAATGTTAGCCTTCAGTCCGCCATTGGCCATTAAGTGGCCAATGGCGAGATCTCGCCAAAATTCATTAGAATTTTGGCGGACTTTCAGCTGTCAGCTTGAACCATGGAACCATGGGGTCAGATCTTGACTTTCGCACTTTTAACCGTAAATCCCCATATATAAATTCCACAATGCAAAAAAGAGGTCTGTCCCAAGTTGCAATTAAAGTTTTGCAGTGGACAGACCTCTTTTTTATAGCTTTATCTCGGGACACACATAGGAATCAGTTTAACCATTGGTTATGTGTGTCCCGAGAATCCTGATGCAGGGCGGGATGACAAAACACGTTCCGCTCTTCTCGATGCGCACAACTCGCTACATTGTCTAGTTTTCCACAGCAGCCTCATGACACATGACGCCATATAGGACGTTCCACAAGCTGGTAGCTAACAGCTGATAGTTATCTTATCACAAGTTATTATGCACTAACAAGAAGCTTTTCTATAAGCTTATGATAATATCTAAGGGAGTCAATATCTTCAGCTTTTATAGGTTCAATAATAAATTTGAGTTTTTTGAAAAATAATGATGGGTTCTTTTTCAGTGTACTTAAAGGCAAATAATCTGTTTTTTTGTTTTGCGTCAGAATAGCAAAAGCTGTATAAAAAACATCTTCGTTATCTTGCAAATAAGCATACCCGGCTGTAATAAGCCCCTCTATAATGTTAACTGAAAAACTTTTGGAAAAATCATCTGCAACATCAGCATATATAATATTTGCCCCTGAACTATTTAACCTAGATCTATCTTCAGGGGAAAGCATGCTATAAGGCAAAAGAAAAACTTGTTTCTTTTTTTTGTTTGCTTCTTCGATCATATTAACAATATCATCAATTTCTTTAAAATCAAGACTAATAGAATCCTGCCTATTATCTTTACTTATACGAGAAAGTAAACTCTCTTGAATAGCTCCTCCATATCCCTTCCATAATACAATATTGCAATTCTCTTTTTCTTGTTCTTTTATGCTGTTAAACAGAAAATGTGCAGCTTGCACACGAACAAAATTCAAAGCATTTAAAACTTTTTTTTCATCATTCGGATCCCAAACGTTAAAAAGACAGGCACCATTTTCATTATCCTGCTGTATAAGAAAAGTCAGAAATTTCTTTATTTCCTCTGGAAATAAGGAAAGGAGATTGGAAAAACAATAAACGACTTCACCTTCAACTTTTTTATCTAGAATACCTATTTTAAATAAAAGTTCTTTCTCTTTGTTAGTAAAATCCTCAAGCTCATATGAGTGTTCATAATATAAGTGATCAAACAAAATGTTGTCACTAATAACTCTTTTTAGTATATTGCCAGCTGAACTGGTCCCTATTATCCTCTCATCTATTTCGCTCATAATACTGTCTACCTTACGCTGATCATCCATGTTTTGAAAGACTTCCAATAAAAGCATACGTGCTCTTGCAATATCAGAAGAATTCATAGCATCTGTTGAGGTTATAACGTTAACATTTGCTTTCTTTTTTCGTTGTGGTTCTGGTTCATGTACGAACTGTGTCAGATCCTCTGTTTTTAGGTGTATTTCATTTGAGGAATACAGATCTGATCCTGGATACGGCATAGTAACAGAAATATTTATTGAGTCTGGTCTGGTCCTTAATATGAATTCAACTGTTTTTCTTATACTACTCCAATCCTGTTTAGGAAGCCCTACCATAAGAAAATGTTTTGTATGTATCCCTTGTTTTTGCAAGATCCTTGTGGCTTTTGCCACAACATCCACAGAAGTTCTTTTATTTATAGCTTTGAGAACATTATCATCTCCGCTTTCAACACCTAATGCTGCAACTTTACAGCCTGAACGTTTAAGGTCTTTTGCCAGATCTTCTGTTATTGAATCAGCTCTAGCCATCATACTGTATTCTATGTCCATTCCAGATGCTTCTATCATATCTGCCAGTTTTTTTATTCTGGAATGTTGAATACAAAAATTATCATCCATAATATAAAAACCCTTTACTCCTTTTTGGTAATAATACCTCATTTCTTCAAAAATTCTTTCTGGACTTAAAAATTTTACTTTTTTATGAAAAACTGCTCTTGATGCACAAAATGAACAATTAAAAGGACAGCCTCTGGAACTAAAAATAACACCTAAAACACCAAGTTCCCTGCCATCAGGATTAGTTATTTGTTCATATCCATCAATATTCAATAGATCAAAAGCTTTACAAGGTAAAGGCTGATCTTCAAAAGCCACTAGATCAATATGGCTTTCATTTAGTATATAAGGTGACAGAACAGGGATAGTTTCAGCATATCTTTTTACAGCAGTATTTGGTATTTGCCCAATGTCTTTACCTTCAAACAACCTTAGGATCATTTCTGATAAAGGTTGTTCACCTTCTCCTGTAACACCTATTTGAAAATCAGAATCGAACATAGTTCGTTCAAGTAGTTTATGCTTTTTCGAAATTGCAGATATATGCACCCCTCCTATTATCCTAATAGCAGATGGAACTGTTCTTTGAGCAATTGAGGCAATTTCACATGCTTTATCAAACAAAGGAGTAACAGCAGTAACAGCAACAATATCAGGCTTTATTTCCTGTAGTCTTTTTTTCAGATCAAAGTGTTTTTTTTCTGCTTGAAGATCTATTATACTGACTTTTATTTCAGGAATATTTTTTTCAAACTGCAGCCCCTGTTCATTCAGTGCTTCTCTTATAGCCTGCATATACACTTTATCTTGTAAACATGAAGCAAGACTCATAAGCCCGGCTGGCAATCTAGTGGGTTTAGACTCTTGCAGATCAGATCTCGGCATTACCAAGACAATTTGCAATGGATCTTCTTTTGTCCCTTTATGTGTTAAAGATATATTTTCGTAATATTCGCCTTGATATTGTCGTATATCAAACCAATATCTCCGTTGAACTGCAATTGCAAGATCATGTTTATTTTTTATACCATACTCATTATCTTGTATTACAGAGTCTTTATCTTTAAAAAAATAAAGATTTGCTTTCTTTCCTAAAAGTTTAACCTTGACTTGTGCAATATTACCGTTAATAACAGGTAAACTTTCAAAAGAAATAACATCTTCTAATATACTTTTATATTTTTCACCTAGGGCAGGAATAAGTTTTTGATCAAAAACAAACTTTATATTTTCATTATCCTGCAAAAAAAGATCTAAAAATTTGAGTTTTAAAAATAAGTCTTTATCTGCCTCTGTTTTAGTATAATTTTGATGTTTCACAAAATCAAACAAAGACAATGGACTAAGAGTTGAATTATTTACTATATCTGTTTTTGCATAAGCAAAAATATCAGCAGAGTTTATTGGGCAAACCAATACTGTCAATAATAGTAAAACTATAATTTTAAATAGAAAAGATTTTTTCATTTATAAGTACCTATGATTATTTCTAACTTTATTTTATCTTAATTATACTAAAATTTATTATTTTTTGTGTCACAATAGTGTAAAAGTTTTGTGCTACGCGCTGCGAGCTACGCGCCACGAAAGAACATGTCTGTGAGTAATATTTCTATGGTCATAGGGCTGTCTGCATACCCCTATTGACTCATTTACTCTACGGGTATATAATTAATAAAAAGTAAAAAGGGGGTTACATGAAAACAGCTTCTGAAATTCGTGTTAATGATGTTATTATAATTAACGGAAAACTATTAAAAGTTGAAGAAATTGAAATAAAAGGCGCTGCAAAAGCTCATAAAACAATAAACCTTAAAATGCGTGATGTGATAGAACACAAATTTGTTCAACATACCTTTTTACAGGAAGATAAGATCGAAAATGCTCAAGTTTTGAATAAAAAAACCCTTTATTCATATAAAGATGGAGAATCTTTCTGTTTTATGGACGAAGAATCCTTTGAAAATTATAGTATTCCAAAAGAAATGATAGGGAACATGGAAATATACTTAAAAGAAAATGCTCCTTATTACATAATGATACATGAAAATAACCCAATAGGAATAGCCTTTCCTGAAAGAGTAAAACTTAAAGTTACAACTGCACCTTCAGGAATAAAATCTTCTGAATCAACTACACCTAAAAGGGTAACACTTGAAAATGGAATGGAAATTGATACCCCTCAATTTATAGAAGAAAACGATATTGTCGAAGTAAGCACTTCCACTTCTAAATATATAGATAGGGTTTTAGGGAAATAACAAAGCCACGAGCTTCGAGCTACTCGCAGAGTATAAAGTTAAACTGTAGTTAGGAACAAACCTCTTTTTTATACTGTGGAAAGCATATATGGATGTGGGACCTTATTAACCAACTTATTAACTACTTTTAGTATATTTTGGACCACCTAAAGTAGGCTGCAATTGTACTCCTTTTATAGAAACAATACATGGATTTGGCCCTGTCCTAGTTCCTCCTTCACAATAAGAAGTCGGAATAGTCACAACAGTAAAACCAAAATATGCCCCGCCTATCTGGCACACCTGTAATATCGCTTGTTCTGGTTCAAGGTTTATTGATTTTATTTTTGGTTGCATATAAGTTTTTTTCACATAAAATCCTTTCCTTGTTTTCTATTTTTTCTAATAATTCCGATATTAAAGTTTACCATATTAATTTAAAAAAAACAAGTGAAAACAAGAAAGCAAAAAAGAGCAAAAGCACTTCCTTTTCTTGAATTGAGAATACAATGAAATATTGAGCGATGATGTCAACTGAAATTACTCTTGGACAGTGGGTACTGAAAGCAATTACTATTAACTTAAAGACCCACATCAGAAGTTACAATACCAAATGACATAGTCTAGCTTGGCAAGGCTTCTTCCCAATCACAAACACCTGCAGTCCATCTCATTCTTGTACTACCTCCCGCTCCTCCTTTTGGAGTAAATCTACAATCAGGCCCAGGTGTCATACCAACATAACTTGCTGTTGAGCACCAAATATTTGTGGAAATAAGTTCCCACAAATAAAGTCCTCCTACCCTGCAAACCTGTAACATAGATTGTTTAGGATCAAGTTTTATGGATCTTATTTTAGGTTGTATATATTTTTTATTGTTTTTCATTTTATTTCAAAAACATAGATTAACACAGATGACAGAATAAAAATACTTTGTTTTTATTCTGTCATCTATAACAAAGCATGTCAAGAGAATAAACTCTACCCTTGAATGCAAAACAACATATTTTGCATGCTTCCTTCCACATGTAATCTCACCTAACGATCTTAGCAAAATTCAAAACAACCATT
>JAQVOV010000157.1 GCA_028702395.1 Candidatus Omnitrophota bacterium | reverse complement strand
TTACTCCACTGACCGGTATCACAAGCTCTACTTCGAAGATCTTTACAGGTAAAGCAGAAATTATCTCTGCTATTCTTCTGGAGATCTGCTGTTCGGAAACATCTTTTACGTGAAAAGCATCTAAAAAGAGTATTTCCATTCTGTCTTTAGATTGAGATAAAAGAGTTATCTTGACATGTTCTTTTGTGAACTCTATTCCCAATCTGCCTTTAACACCGAAAAGATCTATTTTCATTTATTTTTTCCCTTTATGCAGGGGGCACATTGCAATGTGCCCCTACGAAAACCATGTTTTTAAACCGCTTTCAGTACCTTCCATGCTTTTACCTTTTTACTTTTTCCTTTTACCTTCTTATTCTTCACAAAAAGTTAAATACTTATAAAGTCCTCGAAAAAAAACAATCTATTACCTTGATCATCAACAACACAATCAACTTCGCCTAAAAAATTCTTTGATACGGCAATGCCTGTTACGCGAAAAGCATTTGTATCTACACCTATTATGCCTTGATTTACCAATTCCTGCAATATTTTTTCTTGTTCGGGTTGAAGCCCCATGTTCTCTTTTAATTTTTTCGTAATGGTCCTATCATTATCAAAAAGGTTTTGCACATCATTACTGTATTTTGTTCGAAAACTCTTTATTTTATCAAAAAGCGTTTTATCATTTACAATATTCTTTAAAACAACATCTGAACAGGTATTGATGTTGACTTTACCATTACCATAAACTGTAATATACTTTTCTATTCCCTCATAAACATTCGTTGTCATACCTTTTATCAAAAGCAATTCTTCAACAGCTTCAAACTTATCATTTTTAGGTTTATAAGGAATATTATCAAGTTTATAATACAGATCCTCATTGCTGACCACTTTCACTAAAGGTCTTTCATTATCTTCATCTACCCAATCTATTATTGAATATGAGATCTCCTGAGCCTGCTCTTCATCCAGCCCGCTTGTATCCTTTATAATTCTTTTTAGAACATCATATCCAATATTATTTATGTTGATCTTTGATTGCTCATCCGACACTTTCAAAAAGAGCTGTCCTTCAAAAACATCGAAAGAATAATTATAGTTTATATTTTTATCCATGGCTCTTACGAGTTTCAGCTGTTCATCTTTGGCTTTTTTGACTACATATGGAAAAAGAAGCACTGGTTCTTTTAGGCTTTCTAAAATTATTTCACCGCTAATGGCATCTATACCGGAATTGATCATATGATATATATTGTTCCTATTCTCTATTGCACCTGAAAACTTAATACGCATATGAGCAGTTTTGCCGATAGATACAGCCAATATTGACAAGAAAAGAACTGTCCACATCGTAATTATGAAAATACTGCCTTTTTTATCCATTCTTATACTCCATTCGCAAAAGGAATTTCTATCATCTCCGAAAACTCTTTTTCTTTCCCCTTATACAAATATTTTATTTCTATTTTAATGAATTTTGGGATAACCCCTTCTTCAAGAGTATTATATTGTTTTAAGTCCTGTTTTGCATCGCTTCTGTAATAATAAAAAAATTTGAACTGTTTAACATCCCGCAAAACAACGGTAATTTCTTTTTTTTCTTTATAAAGTTTACGAGAATATCTCTCTATTGAATCATCTGTGCTTTTATACTTATAACTAATTTCATTGATCTGTCGTAGATCTTTCACTTCTTTATCAAGCCAAGGCGGATCAAACTCTGATACAACACAACACGGAAAAGTAAATTGAGAACTGTTTCCATTTATCCTGATATTCTTATATTTTGACATAGCTCCTATGTCTTTTTTTAACTTGTCAATAAAAATACGCGTATCATCTTCCATCTGCATTGCTTCAAATCTCTTCCAAATATCAATTCCCGAACTTAGCATCATAAAACTTGCTAAAGCTAAAACAGACACTATTGACAAAACTACAAGCATTTCGACTAAAGACATTCCAATATTCTTTTTACTTTTTCTTGTATTTTTCATCAATTTTTGTTTTCCAAATAAAATCTTTTTTTACATTTATAGTCTTCTGTCCTTCATTCCATTGATAATCAATATCCCCTGAGGCAATAATACCTTCACTAAACACCTTATCCAATGAAAAATCATACAACATTTCATCATTTCCTATCTTTATTGTTCTTTGTTTATGCACCGGCAGATCTATTCTATCATTAATAAGAGCTATCTTTTCATGAGCCAAATTATTATTGATGTCGTTTACTAAGCTTAGTCTTATTTGCGCATAATGAATAGCTGATAAAGAAGTAAAGAACGCACGGAAAAGGAATACTGAAGCAAAACCCAATATAGATATTGCCAATAATACTTCTACTAGTGTAAATCCTTGTTTGTTCATTTTTCCTTGTATATCGTATTTCGTATGTAGTATATCTTTTTGTTTATACCACGTTTTTTGATCATCTATACATTCGCTTTTTTCATGATAGTACTCGCATATATGTTATATATAACAAATGTCTAACCTCTTTTCAACAAATTACATGTTTTTAGATCCCGGTATTTGCCTGATGGCAAAACCGGGATGACAGTCTAAAAACTCTGTTACTAAACTATATTCAGGCTCATCCATCCTTTTATCTTTTGTCTTTTATCTTTTATCTTGTAGGGGGCACGGCACCTGCATGTCGGCAGGTGCCGTGCCCCCTACTTCTATTCCCAATTCGCTATATTCGTTTCATCATCTTTTTCATTTGGACCCAAAGAATAAAGATCATAATCGTATCCATGAGTTCCTGGATATTTATAAATATAGTCTCTTCCCCAAGGATCTTTGGGCAGCTTTTCCATATAAGGCCCATTCCAGTTCTTAGGAACAGGGGAAGCTGTTGTCTTTTTAACAAGAGCACTTAATCCCTGCTTAGTACTAGGAAAAAATCCATTGTCCAATTCATATAATTTCAATGCCGTAGAAATATTAGAATTTATATCTACACGGGCAGCTACTATCTTTGATTGTTCAGAACGACCTGTCAATCTTGGCAAGACCATTGCTGCAAGCGTACCAAGTATGACCAAAACAAGTAATATTTCAACAAGCGTAAAACCTTTTTTATTCATAAAAACCCTCCATTTTATTCGAGACTTGTGTCTTGTGTCATGAGTAATGTGTTTATTGAGGAAATCTATATTTTAGTTTTCCACAGCAGACGCAAGACACATTACACATGACTCATTACATAATATTTATCAACTCGGTTACGCTCCACCAAGTATATCGATACTGAAAATAGGCAATAATAAAGCTATAACAATAAACCCTACAATCCCTCCGAGAATTAGTATAATAGCCGGTTCAACTAAAACCATGAGGCTTTTAACGATCTCATCCATTTCCGTTTCATAATCTTGCGATATATTATTCAATGTTTCAGGCAAACTCCCGGATTGCTCAGATACAGAAACCATGTTACTTAACATAATAGGAATGATCTTAGACTTTTTCATGACATTACCTAAGGATT
>JAQVOV010000156.1 GCA_028702395.1 Candidatus Omnitrophota bacterium | reverse complement strand
GTGTTTCGCGTTGAGCTTCGGCTGACTGCGGTCGCCTTTGGCGTCCTTGAAGGAGACGAGATGAAAAACAAATTGTTTATAAAGACTATACCGGCTGATAGATTTACTCCCGTTGTAGTTTTCAGGAAACTCAATGCTAAAGTGCTTCTAGAATCTGCTACACTTGAAATAGGTAAAAGCAGGTATTCTATAATACTTTTAAAAGAAGCATTCAGGATCATTCTTGATACTAACGGTGTTTTTAGGCAAGATGATAAAGGTGTAAAGAATTTATCATCAAATCGGAAGGATTATCTTAAGATCTTAAAGCAATATGCTAAACAGATCGATGTAACATCTAAAAACGATCTTCCTATACCAGCATGCGGAATAGGATATCTTGGATATGAAACTGTAACTTTATTTGATAAAGTTAAACTATCTAAACAAAGAGATGATATTAAAATACCGGATGCAATATTTATTTTCGGGTGTATTTTCGCTGTTTTTGACCATTATAAAGATGAAATACATATTGCAGGTATAGGAAAAAATAATAAAATAGAAAGAGAAGTAGATTCAGTGATCACAAAACTTTTAGATAATGATTTCAAAGCTTATGAAATGAATTCAACTAAATTTGGATATAAAGGTGATATATATGAAGGAAAAGATGATTTTATTGAAGGTGTTAAGATCATAAAAGAACATATAAATAAAGGAGATATTGTGCAGGCTGTTCTTTCAAGAAAGATAAATATCAAAACAGATCTTCCTCCAATGGATGCATACTGCAGATTGCGAAGAGAAAATCCTTCACCATATTTGTTTTATTTTGATTTTGGGGATTTTCAAGTTTTAGGAGCATCGCCTGAACTGATGGTTTCATTGGAAGACAGGACAGCCATGATAAAACCTATTGCTGGAACAAGGAAAAGAGGGCAGGATAAAAAGGAAGACCTTGCTTTGGAAAGGGAACTTTTAAATGATGAAAAAGAAAAAGCTGAACATCTCATGCTTGTAGACTTGGCTAGAAATGATCTAGGGCGTACTGCAAAAAGTGGTTCTGTTTTTCCAAGAGATACTTTTTTCGTAGAAAGGTATTCACATGTAATGCATATTGTTTCTGAAATAGAGGCGCAATTAGACAAAGGATATGATGCATATGACCTTATAAGAACAACATTTCCTGCAGGAACGGTTTCAGGTGCGCCTAAAATAAAGGCTATGGAAATAATTTCAAAACTTGAAAAACTGAAAAGAGGACCATATGCAGGGTTAATAGGTCACTTTGATATTAATGGTAATTTTGATTCATGTATAACTATAAGAAGTTTTGTTCATAAAAAAGATGTATATTATGTTCAATCAGGTGCCGGTATAGTATATGATTCTGTACCTGAAAAAGAATTTGAAGAAACAGTATATAAGGCGAAAGCGTCGATTCGGGCGTTGGGAGTTGATGTGAGTTAATAGAGTTTTGTTATTAGTGTGTGTTATTAGTGTGAGTGAAGGATGGTTCTGAATGCAGATTTTAAAACTGAGTTTAGAACGTTCATTCACACACACTCACACAAATAACAGATAACTAAGTTCTATAAAGGAGTAACAAATGGTACTAATGATAGATAATTATGATTCGTTCACGTATAATTTAGTTCAGCTTATAGGCGAGCTGGGATATAAAGTTAAAACATATAGAAATGATGAGATAAGTATTTCTGATATTAAGAAAATGAAGCCAACTCATATTGTTGTATCTCCTGGTCCTGGAACACCTAAAGATGCAGGGATAAGTTGTAAAGTAATAAAAGAATTTGCAGGTAAAATACCTATATTAGGGGTATGCTTAGGTCATCAATGTATAATTGAAACTTTTGGGGGAAGAATAATATCAGCAGACCAAATAGTGCATGGCAAAACTTCAAAAGTAATGCATGACAATAGGGGCGTGTTCAGGAATATCCCTCAAGGTATAGAAGTTGTACGTTATCATTCTTTAGTAGGAGATCCTACCAGGATACCTGATTGTTTAGAGGTAACAGCCAGAACACAAAATACTATTATGGGAGTGAGACACAAAAATTATCAGGTAGTAGGGGTACAATTCCATCCTGAATCCATTTCAACTCAATATGGGAAAAAGATCGTAAAGAACTTTTTTAATTATAAAGCTGAAGAACCGCAAAAAAACAGTATTATAAAAAGGGTTTCAATGGGAAAAGATCTGACAGCTAAAGAAAGTTATAACATTATGGATGAGATAACAGAAGGTGATCTAACAGAAGCGCAAGTAGGGGTTTTTCTCGGAGCTCTTTCTGTTAAAGGCATCTCTGCTACAGAGATGAGCAGTTTTGTTAAACTTTTCAAAGATAAAGCAGGTGTTAAGGTAAAGATAAAAGGTTTGCTTGATACATGTGGAACAGGTGGCGATGGTAAACAAACATTCAATATATCTACAGCTGCAGCTATTTTATGCGGATTTTCAGGTGCGAAAGTTGCAAAGCATGGTAATCGGTCTGTTACCTCAAAATCAGGCAGTTTTGATCTTTTAACAAGTCTTGGCGTAGAAACTCAAGGTGATATCAATCAAAATATAAAATCTATTAAGAAAAAGAACTTTGCATTCTTTTTTGCTCCAAAGTATCATCCTGCAATGAAACATGTTGCAAAAATACGTCAGGAAATAAAACAAAGAACAGTTTTTAATATGATAGGACCTCTGGCAAACCCAATGGAGATCGATTATCAGCTAGCAGGAGTATTTAGTGCAGATATTATGGATCTTTATATTAATACAATGTCAAAAATTGGCAGAAAAAGGGCGATGGTAGTCCATTCATACGATGGAATGGATGAAATAAGTATATGCGCTAAAACCGCTGTCATGGAGCTAAAAAAAGACGGGAGTATTGTATCTTATGTTATTGATCCAAAGGCACTTGGGATACAAGGATATGAGATAAGTGATCTTGAAGGAAAAAGTGCATATGATAATGCAAGAACTTTTCTTAAAATAATTGGAAAGAGAAACGGGTTAACAAAAAAAGAAAAAGCTGTTAAAGAGGCGATATGTTTAAATGCAGGAGCAGCGTTATATATAGCTGAGAAAGCTAAAGATATAAAAGAGGGCTATGTGCTTGCAAAGCGAAACTTTGAGAAGAAATCTTTTATTGGGTATATAAATAGTTTAAAGGGTTGAGATAATTGGAGTTAATGGGAGTTGGAGACCAGAGACTAGAGATAATTGATTTAAAGATAAAAAGAGTTAATAGGAGTTTGTGATTAGAAGCTATGAAAAAAGTTTTAAATATGACCGAAAACAAACTGTTCTGGTTTCTGGTCACTGGTTTCTGGTTTCTAAATAGCTATAGAGGAACAAAATGTCTATACTAAACACAATTGTTAATAAAAGAAAAAAACTATTAAAGAAACTTTACAAAAAAGAAGATTCTTTTCTTCCTATAAAAAGAGAAGTGCCTTTGATCTCTTTTTTTGCCAAAAAAGAACCTTTTATAATAGGGG
>JAQVOV010000030.1 GCA_028702395.1 Candidatus Omnitrophota bacterium | reverse complement strand
GGTGAAATAGCCAAAAAGATCAAGCTTCCTAAAGTAACAGGATATATCTTTGCAGGTGTTTTATTGAATCCTTCCCTTTTTAAATTTATTCCCCAAAGTTTTGTAGATCATACAGGTATTGTCACTGATATAGCACTTTGTTTTATTACTTTTTCTGTTGGGGGAACTTTGCTTTTAAAGACCATGAAAAAAACAGGAAAAAGTCTTTTGACCATAACTTTTTTTGAAGCTGAATCAGCTTTTTTTGCAATAACTGCCGGATTTATATGTATAATGCCATTTTTTTTCACAGGTCAAATATCTGTTCCATGGACTTTGACGATCATTCCTTTGGCACTTCTTTTAGGGTCTATAGGTGCACCTACGGACCCTTCTGCAACACTTGCAGTTCAACATGAGTATAATGCAAAAGGGGAAGTTTCAAATGCTATGATGGAAGTATCAGCTTTTGACGATGCCTTAGGCATTATAAATTTCAGTGTTGCAATGGTAATAGCTAAAGTTCTTGTGGAAGGCCAAAAATTCAGTATTTATAATTCTATTTTTCAGCCGGTAATAATAATAATGGGTGCTATAATAACAGGAGTATTTTTCGGATTTATATTTAATGCTGTAACAAAATTCATTAAACGTGAAACTGAAGGAGCATTGATAGTTGTAATTATGGCATCTCTTCTTTTATGTTATGGTATAGCGAATTATCTGAAGTTCGATGAGTTATTTTCTATTATGACTTTTGGAGCAATTGTTGTTAATTTCCATCCTAAAAGTTATCTTATTTTCAGGATGTTGGAAAGATATACAGATGAAATGGTCTTTGTTGTGTTTTTTACACTAAGCGGAATGTTCCTGAATTTAAAAGAATTGCCGGCTTCACTTCTATATATACTTGTTTTTGTGGGTTTACGGGTTACAGGAAAAATAATTGGTACAAGAATAGGTGCAAATTTAGGAGGAGCATCTGATAAGGTCAAAAAATTCACTGCAGGAGGATTGGTTCCTCAAGGAGGGATAGTTGTCGGGCTTGCGTTAAAAGCAGCACAGATCCCTGCATTTGAACATCTTGCAGGAATTATCATGAATGTTATCATAGGTTCAACAATAATATTTGAGTTTATCGGTCCTATTCTAGCGAAAAAATTTCTGCAGTGGGCTGGGGAGATTGAGGGGTAATGGGTCGTGTGTCTTGTGTTTGTGTGTCGTGAGTCTGCAGAGGAAGACTACACAAGTTCTTTCAAGATACAATTCCCCATGACGCATAGACACACGACTCACTACACATAGACGCATAGTAAGGAGAGCATAATGAACGAACTTAAATTCGAATCCGTTATTTTTGATCTTGACGGAGTTATAACAAAAACAGCTTTAGTACATGCCAAAGCATGGAAAAAGGCTTTTGATGAATATTTGCGCATTAGAGAAAAAAGAGATAATGAACCATTCAGAGAATTTACTCACGAAAAAGATTATTTGCCTTATGTTGATGGTAAACCAAGATATGAAGGTGTTCAAAGTTTTCTTAGATCACGCGGTATAAACATTCCTTTTGGAGAACCTACAGATGAGCCTGGAAAAGAAACAGTTTGTGGTATTGGCAATACAAAAAACTCAGCATTTGTACAGGTTCTGGATACTGAAGGTGTTCAGATCTATGAGTCTACAGTAAGTTTCATAAAGGAACTTCATAAAAGAGGGATTAAAACAGGAGTCGCTTCTTCATCAAAAAATTGCCAAAAAATATTACAAACTGCAGGAATAGAGGATCTTTTTGAAACAAGAGTTGACGGAGTTGTTTCTGCTGAACTTGGGCTTAAAGGTAAACCGGAAGGGGATATCTTTGTTAGGGCTGCAAAGAATATCGGTTGCAGGCCTGAGAAAAGTGTTGTTGTTGAGGATGCTACTTCAGGCGTTGCTGCCGGACGTAACGGGGGATTTGGTTTTGTGCTGGGTATTGCCAGGGAAAACAATGCAGATGATCTGGCTAAACATGGGGCTGATATTATTGTATCTGATATGAGCAAAATGGATATTGAAAAGATAAATAAATGGTTTTCTCGTATGCCTGTTCCTTTAAAGGATGGATGGGAAGACAATAAAAATAATTTCCAGGGAATAAACAATGAGAATGACGGTAAAGATTTTTTAATAGTCAATCCCTGTTATTGCAGTCCTGCTAAAAAAGTTTTTTCAAAAGATAAAGACATGGTTTTTTTTCTTGATTTCGACGGGACGCTTTGTTCTATAGCTGAAAGTCCGGAGCTTGCAGTGCTTTCAAATGATATGAGAAAAACAGTGACCGCATTGTCAAAAAAACATCTTGTTGCAATTGTCAGCGGACGTATGAGAGAAAATGTTGAAAAACTTGCTGAAATACCTGATATTTTTTATGCTGGAAGTCATGGTTTTGATATAAAAGGTCCAAATATTTCGCTTATACAGCCACAAGCAAAACAAATAGTTCCCCTAATAGAAGAAGTTGCAGAAACACTTAAGCAGGAACTAAAAGACATAGAGGGCGTTCTTATAGAAGAAAAAAAATTCAGTTTAGCAGTGCATTATAGACTTTTAAAAGATGAGATATTATTCTCCAGAATAAAAGACTGTGTCTCAAAAATCGTAGAACAAAACAAGAAGTTAATGCTGATGTCAGGGAAAAAAGTATTTGAAATATTACCTGATATTGATTGTGATAAAGCAAAAGCTGTTAAATGGATAATGGAAACTCTTAACCTTTCATGGGAAAAGAATACGGTTATCTATATAGGGGACGATACTACAGATGAGTATGTTTTCAGGTTTTTTAGAACAAGAGCAACAGGTATACTTGTTTCAGAAAGACCAAAACTATCTGCTGCAGATTTCAGGGTTAATTCTTTAGACGATATCAGGAGGCTTTTTGAACAAATTATTTAAATTCTTGAATATTTTTTCCAGGGAAGAAAAAAGCAGATCCTGGACTTTGAATTATAATTGGTTTAAACCTTCTCAGGAAGGGTTAAGGGAAGCTCTTTGTACTCTTGGTAATGGATATATGGGGGTAAGGGGAGCCATTTCAGAATCAAAAGCCTCAAGAGTGAATTACCCCGGAACATATTTAGCAGGACTTTATAATAAGATCGGTACGCCTATTGCAGAAAAGATCATATATAACGAGGCTTTTGTTAATTGCCCTAACTGGCTGCTGCTTTTTTTTAATACTGGCAGTGAATGGCTGAACCCTCAAAGCAAAAAACTTTTATATTATGATCAAACTTTAGATATGAGAAAAGGTATTTTGATAAGGAAAATGAGGATAAGGGAAAATAATGGCAAGATCACTTTTGTAGAAAAGCATCGCATTGTCAGTATGGCAAATCCTCATATATGTGCCATAAAGTATTCAATAACTCCTGAAAATTATGAAGGAAGAGTATACATAAAAAGCATGCTGGATGCTTCTTTGCAGAATTGGGGTGTAACAAGGTATAGAAAATTGAATTCAAAACATCTAAAAGCCCTGAATGCTTCTATTGAAGGAAAGAATATCATGTATATTTGTGCTAAGACCACACAATCAAATATAACCTTGTGTGAAGCTGCCAGGACAAAAGTGTTTTGTAATTCAAAGATGATCAAAACACAGACCCCAAATATCACAACAGATAAAAAGGTCATTAGTCAGGATTTTTCGATAGATGTAAAAAAGAAAAAAAAGTATGACATTGAAAAGATCGTATCCATATATAAGTCAAATGATCCAGGTATTAAAGATCCTGCCAGTAAGGCTTTGACAGAAATAAAAAAACAAGGTGATTTTTCTGAGCTTTTCGATGAGCATAAAAAGGTATGGGAGAATATATGGAAAAAATTCTATTTTTCAATAGAAGGGGATGATTTCTCCAAACAAGCACTTAGACTTCATGCTTTCCATTTATTGCAAACAGCATCTTTGCATAATCAGAACATAGATGCAGGTATCCCTGCCAGAGGACTTCACGGAGAGGCATATAGAGGACATATCTTTTGGGATGAAATGTTCATATTACATTTTTATGATCTACATGAGCCTATTATATCAAAAGCTCTTTTAATGTACCGTTATAACCGTTTAGCGGCTGCCAGAAACTATGCAAAAGACAATAATTATAAAGGTGCAATGTTCCCATGGCAAAGTGCGTCAACAGGATGTGAAGAAACGCAAGTATTGCATCTAAATCCTCTTTCAGGCAGATGGAACCCTGATCATAGTTGTATTCAAAGACATGTCTCATTTGCTATTGCATATAATGTATGGAAATACTGGGAACGTTCAGGTGATATGCATTTTATGACAAAGTATGGATTAGAAATCATCCTTTCTATTGCACAATTTGGTGCAAGCTTATGTAAATATAGTAAAAATGATAAAAGATATCATACTGAAGGTTTAATGGGGCCTGATGAATTTCATGAAAAACTTCCAAGAGCCGGTTCGCCAGGACTAAGAGACAATTCATATACAAACCTTATGATAGTATGGACTTTAATGCACGCTAAAAAAGCTCTTGATATGGTGACTAAAGAAATTGCATCTTCCTTGATAAGAAAACTTAATATTTCTAAACATGAAATAAGTTTGTGGGATGATATAGCAAAAAAGATCAACATTGTAATTAATAAAGATGGCATTATCTCTCAATTTGATGGATATTTCAAACTTAAAGAACTTGATTGGGATTTTTATAGATCAAAGTATGGCAATATACGAAGAATGGATAGGATATTGCGAGCAGAAGGAAAGTCTCCGGATGAATATAAAGTCTCAAAACAGGCAGATGCGCTTATGATATTTTATATTCTATCACTTTCGGAAGTTAAAACGATCTTTAATCAGCTAGGATATGCTTTTGATAAAAATATACTCAAGAGAAATTATGATTATTATGTTGAAAGGACATCGCATGGATCAACATTAAGTAAAGTCGTACACTGCTATATAGCACATGTCCTAGGAAGGACAAAAGAAGCCTGGACATGGTTTGAAGATGTGCTTCGATCAGATATCCATGATACACAAGGAGGAACAACTTTAGAAGGTATTCATGCAGGTGTAATGGGGGGATCGATCAATATTCTTTTTAGTGCATTTGCAGGTATAAAGGTATTAGAGCATAAAATAAAAATAGATCCAGCTCTTCCCAAAAAATGGAATTCACTTAGAACAAGATTTCTTTATAGAGGAACATGGATATCTTTGTTTATCATGAAAGATGAGTTGAGCCTAAGATTGAGATCCACAAAAAGAAAAAAAGTTTCAATTCCTATAGAGGTAAGAGGTAAATTATATTATTTTGTGTCTGGAAAAACACATAAGATAAAACTTAGTAAAGATACCGCAATGGTTTAATGAACGAGCTACGAGCCACGTGCTGCGCGCTGCGCGTAGTTCGTTGCACGTAGCTCGCAGCTCGTAACAGGAGGTCACATGTTAACTGCAAATATATTAATAGCAGATAAAGATACAAAATTCGTATCTATGCTAAAAGCGCGTTTTGAAAAAAATGATTTTAGTGTTTATGCCTCAGCTGATGTGCAGACTGTATGGGAAGTGCTTGATAATCATTGGGTGGATCTGGTTGTTCTAGGAACAGGGGTAAAAGGTGTAAAAAATAATATAGAATTTCTCAAAAAGCTGAGAGCTAAAAAGAACTTCAAGACACTTCCGGTAGTTATCAATACAAATGATAAAATTCAATGTAAAGAGCAGTTTAAACTGTTAGGGGTTTTAAACTTTTTTATTAGACCTTTCTGCATAGATCTTTTCATTGATGAGATAAAGGATATTTTGACAAAAAAAATACTTGTTTTTGGGGACAATGAGAGCACTATAAAAAAAGTAGCATCGCTTTTAGAGAAGATAGGCTATCAAATAGATGTTACAACACAAGCATCTGCTTTTTTTTCTCATGTTTCAGTAAAATGGTATTCTCTTCTTGTTATTGAATATAGCTGCGGGAAGAATATTTCAGATAAAATGGTTTCAGTTGTAAGAACAACTCTCAAGAACAGTTTGACACCTATAATAATCTTTAATGGATCAGCAAATGAGAATATTGCTAAAGATGTGAAAAAAAAGATGATTTTCTTTAAAGAATGGGCATCTAAAATAGGCAATTGTGATTTTTTGCAAGCCCCCTATTCCATAAAGAAAATAAAGAGTTTTCTGATCCAACACGTGGATTTTTTTAGTTAATAAAAAAAAGAAAAACACAATTACATGGAAAATATAAAGAACTTTACTTTCAATGAACTTCAGGCAAAGATCATGGCTTTAGGCTATGATAAATATCGGGTAGATCAGATATTTTCATGGATCTATAAAAAGATGGTCAATTCTTTCACTGAAATAAAAAACATTTCCAAGCCATTGAGTGTTGTGCTTGAGAAAAATTTTTCCTTAAGCAGTATAAAACCTGTTAAAACAATGGAAGCTAAAGATAAGACAAAAAAAACTCTTTTTATGCTTCCTGACGGTAAGTTCATTGAAAGTGTTATAATTATCAGTGAAAAACGAAAGACACTTTGTATATCAACACAAGCAGGATGTAAACAAGGCTGTATGTTTTGTGCCAGCGGTAAACATGGATTTAAAAGGGATCTGGAAACTGGGGAAATATTGGATCAGGTCCTATACGCATCCAGGGAAATGCAAAACACTATCTCGAATTATGTTTTTATGGGAATGGGTGAACCTCTGGATAATTATGATAATGTAGTTAAGGCAATAAGGATAATGAATGATAGGGCAGGGTTGGATATTGGCGCACGAAAGATCACCCTTTCAACATGTGGTATTGCAAAGAAAATAGAAAAACTCAGTAATGAGAATATTCAAATAAATCTTTCCATTTCTTTACACGCTGTTACAGACAAAAAAAGAGAAAGGCTTATGCCTGTTAACAAAAAGTATCCTTTGAAAAGCTTAATTAGTGCGGCAAAAAAGTACTTTGAAAAAACAGGGCGCATGATCACGTTGGAGTATACATTGATAAAAGGCGAAAATGATTCTATGGAAGATGTCATTGGTCTAACACAAATTGCAAAAACCCTTAAAGCAAAAATAAATCTTATTGCATATATGCCTGTTAAAGGATGTTCTTTTGAAGAACCTGACAAAACAGATGTACAAAGGTTTGTGAGAGCTCTTGAAAAGGAAAATGTAAAAGTAACTTTAAGAGCATCTAAAGGAAAAGAGATCAATGGGGCTTGCGGACAATTAGCAGGGAAGAGTTAATAGGAGTTCGAGACCAGAGAACAGGAACCAGAGACCAGAGACCAGAGACCAGAGATAATTGATTTAAAGATACAAAGATATAAAGATAAAAAGATATAAAGTTTTTCAACGGTAAAAAGATTTAATAGGAGTTCGTCCGCCATCGAAGATGGGGATATCTCGCCAAAATTTATTAAAATTTTGGCGGATGATTAGAGCCTAGGATAAATGTTTTAAAGATACAAGCTACAAACCGTCCTGGTTTCTGGTCACTGGTATCTGGTCTCTAAACGCTATAAAGCAGAGCAAAGAGTTCATGATTAGAGACTAGAAACATGTTTTTAAGATGACCGGATACAAACCGTTCTGGTTTCTGGTCACTGGTCTCTGGTTTCTAAATGCTATAAAGGAGTTTTTAATATGCGTATATTATCCTGGAATGTCAACGGTATAAGGGCAGTTGAAAAAAAAGGTTTTTTACAATGGCTTAATACTGAACAACCTGATATTCTTTGTGTTCAGGAAACACGCGCTCAAAAAGAACAGCTCAAAAAAGAATTAGTAGAACCAGAAGGTTATTTCACATACTGGGCTCATGCATTAGAAAAGAAAGGATATAGTGGAGTAGGTATTTTCACAAAAGAAAAACCTCTTAACGTCTCTATAGGTTTAGGGAATAAAAAATATGATACAGAAGGAAGGACGTTAGTTGCTGAGTATGAGGATATGATACTTTTTAATATATATTTTCCTAATGGCAATGTAGGCACTGATAGATTAAAATACAAACTAGAGTTTTACGATATATTTTTAAGACGCATACAAAAAGAAAAGGAAAAAGGTAAAATAATACTTGTCTGCGGAGATGTTAATACTGCGCATACAGAAATAGATCTTTCAAGACCAAAAGAGAATTCAACTGTATCAGGTTTTTTACCTGTTGAAAGAGCTCATTTGGATAAATGGATCAAAAATGGGTTAGTTGATACTTATCGTATGTTCAATAAAGAGGGTGGCAACTATACCTGGTGGGATATGAAAACAGGTGCAAGACAACGAAATGTTGGCTGGAGATTAGATTACTTTTTTGTTGATAATGAACATAGATCTAAAATAAAAGATGCTTTTATATTAAAAGATGTGTATGGTTCTGATCATTGTCCGGTGGGAGTTAGAGTTGATAGGTCTTAAAGTAAAAAGGTAAAAGGCAAAAGGTAAAAGTGTGGAAGGTCCTAGATTGAGCCACGAGCTTCCCGCAACGCGCAGCGAGTTTGTGGAACGTTCTAAGTAGGGTTTTTATGAAACGATTTCAGGACGATCATTAAGCTTGTAGCTCGTAGCTCGAAGAAGCAGTGTTTAACAGTTGTATTTATGTGAAAAAACAGGTATTATTTAATTAGGCGTAATTTTATAGTATAACGTATTATTTGTGCTTTCAATGGAGAAAAACATGTTTTTACATAATAGATGCAGAAATAATAACCAAAAAGGTTTTACAATGCTGGAACTTTTAATGGTCATTATTGTTATTGGAATACTGGCAAGTTTGGGGATACCTAGTTATGAAATGTTTATGGAAAGAGCTAAAAGAGCAGAAGCTACCACAAGTGTCTCTGCAATAAGGACTGCTGTTGTTAATGAGCTTGCTAAAGGACGGACACCTGCACAGATGTGTTCTGACTATGGAAAGGCTATTGTAGAAGATTTAGGCCTTAAATATGACCTTTTAACATGCTCGCGTACGGATGTATTATGGGGGTATTTTATTTGTCCTTATGGCCCAGTTTCTCATGGTGAAAATTATGTTATAGTTGCTTGCAGAGAAAATAAAAACAGACCAGCTATTGCTTTTAGTGCATTAATATATTATTATAAAGATAATAATTTTATAACGCAGGAAGAATATTAAGTTTTTTGTTTAACATTTTAATAAGTGTGTCAATATCTATTGTTTGGGTTCATATGTAAATGCTAAAAATAGAAAGGTATCAATGCTAAATTTGCTCAAAACTAGAAAAGGTTTCACAATGTTAGAACTATTGATGGTTATCATTGTCATTGGGATACTGGCAAGTTTGGCTATTCCACAATATCAGCTTTCAACTGAAAAAACAAGAATAGTAGAAGCTACAAATATGGTGAAAAAGATTCAAACAGAAGCTAGGTATGAAATACTAGGGGGGAGTTTTAATGTTAATCAATTAGTTCCACGGGCAGAAGTTCCAAATGATGTGAATAGTACAACGAATTGGTACTATAATGCTATACCTGCTGATGTTGTAGGTGTTGGTGCGGCTTGGGTGGTTATATCTCAGGTCACGAATACTAATCCCAATAATACTATTGTTCTCTTGTTCTATTCTTTTAATGTTTATGGAGAGTTGATAGCTGGTCATTCTGCTTCAGTTGGGCCAAAAGGACCTGTCTTTAAACAGTTTTTGGGATAATTAATTGAGATGGGACAATTAAAGCTTATGTCTTTATAGATAAAAATTGTGTTAATAACTGGAAAAGCAATTTAGTATTTTTTTTGTAAAAATCGCGCCCAATCTACCTTAGCTGCTTAAGTAAAATAAAAAACTATCATGTATAAATTTTATTTTTCAAAATACGGCAGAGCAAAAGTAGGCATAGTATGAAAAGAATGATCTTTATTATAATTTCCCCATGGAGAGTATAAAATGTTTTTTCAGTTATTAAAGATATGCTTTTTACTAAATAATTTGCTTCACAAATAGGGCTTTGCTTAAGAATTCTTCCATAGGGGTCAATAATTTGCGAGATACCTGTATTAGTTGCTCTTGCAACAAATCGTTTGTTTTCAGATGCACGTGTTTTTGAAAAGTTTGATGTAAATTTTAACAACCAGGATCTTGAAAGGTCTTGTTCATTAGAAAGTATTATCAGATATTTAGCCCCTTTTGATGTCATTGTTCGTAAAATAGAAGGATCTATTTCTTCCCAGCAAAGAGCTACTCCAGCATTTTCTAATAGAGTTACCCCTTTAGTCCCATTTTTTGCGTATCTGTTAAAAACTAGCGGTAATATAGAAGAGTAATATTCTTTTAGTTGTCCATGTTTGTCAAAGAATAAAGCCGTGTTTTCATGATAATCTGTTGTTGGGTCAAAGATCATACTGCCTATGATATAGGGTGTGTTGGTTTTTCTGATATTTTCAGAAATGGTTTCTCGTAGAGATTTGTTTTGGGTAATAATATCAAAAGGTAAAGCATATTCAGGCCATATAATAATATCTGGAGTTTCAGTAAGTGCTAAAAGACTTAAGTTCTGATATTTTTGCATAATCGTATATGGAACTCTTTCTAGAAGAGGTGTTTTTCCTTCAATGTTTCCTTGTATAATTCCAACCTTATATTTCTCGTTATTAGTAGTGGGATATTCAGGAATTGCTTGGTTATAAAAGTAGTAACCAAATATAAAAAAAATCAGTATAATAGCAGAGCATAAAATTTTTTTATTTTTATAGTAAAGCCCGTATGCTAACAGGCTATTGATGAAAACTATAAAAAAGCTAACACCAAAACTTCCCAAATAAGATATTGGGCCTGATAAAAAGTAAAACATTGCGCCAATGTCTAACATCAGTGTAGAAAGTCCATTAGGATTAACCAGTAAAAAAAATAAACACCAAACAATCGGAGGAATAAAGATAGAAAAAATCTCATGTTTTATCAATTTAATTAAAAATATACAGAATCTATATATTAAGCAGGTTGAAACTGCAAACAAGCAAAGACTGATTATATATGCTTTATAACCATAGAAAAGCACAGGAAAAAGGGATATTCCAAAAACAAAAAAAGGGATTAAGCATAAATGTCCAAAATCACAAAAATCTTCGTTTTCATATTTATATAATAAGAAAAACTCTGGTGTAAGGGAAAACAAGAAAACTAACCATGAACCTGACAAGAAAGATGCACTTTTAACTATTATAGCTAAAATAAAGATTGCTATGATATGTTTCTGCACAGATATTTTTTTTGAAATAATATACATTTGTTTATTTTACCATGAGTTTAAAACTTATTCTATTTTTTTGTATAGTTAGGAGATTTGTTTTGATTTATTAGCATTGATTTTAGTGGTAAAACAAGAACTTATAA
This sequence comes from Candidatus Omnitrophota bacterium, assembly GCA_028702395.1. Classification (GTDB taxonomy): domain Bacteria; phylum Omnitrophota; class Gorgyraeia; order JABMRN01; family JABMRN01; genus JAQVOV01. The sequence goes on along the minus strand of JAQVOV010000030.1, from coordinate 2,779 downwards.
AGGTAAATTCATTGTGTTTGCTACTAAAAAAACATCCAAAGTTCACATTTAACTAACAAGAATGAAAAAATAAAAAAGGTTTCACAATGATGAAATTTTTAATGGTCATTATTATTATTGGAATACTGGCAAGTTTGGGTATCCAGCAATATGAAAGTTTTCTTGAAAGGTCAAAAAAAACGAATTCTTTCTTGTTATTCAGTATATTGAGAAGTATTACAGTTATTACGGATTTATCGATTTTTATTCTGACATTCATGATTTTCCAGAATTAATTGCTATATTAGATTAAAAGTAAACAATTGTCTTTACATGAATATTATTGAAAGATATAATAAAACATATGCAAGCAAAATACAAATGGATAAGTAATAACCAAAAAGGTTTCACAATGCTGGAACTTTTGATGGTCATTATTGTTATTGGAATACTCGCAAGTTTGGGGATCCCAAAATACCAGCAGTTTATGGAAAAATCAAGAAAGGCTGAAGCTATTCAAGCAGTAAGTATGATAAAAAACCGTATTCACATGAAACTTGCAGAAAACCCTAATTTTGTTATAACCTATAACGGGATAACTAGCGAGTTGAATATGCCTGTATATAGTGATGCCAAAGGAACCTTTTTTTCCTATTATTTATATAATGTTCCTCCACTTGCAATGGGAGGCAGATATGCAATATTGGCTTGGCGCAGTAATAAAGATAAACCTGCAGGTAGTAATATTCAAGGATATTTATGGTCATTTGATAAAAATGGAAGCCGCGTAAAAGAATTGACAGGATATATTTCGCCAAATGGTTGGAGATAATGAAAAGTGATAATTAAAAGTTAATGAAATTATGCAAAGAGTTCACAATGCTGGAACTCTTGATGGTTATCATTGTTATAGGGATCTTAATGGTATGTTTTTCACTTGATGACAATGCAGATGTGATAGCAGGATATCATAGTATAGGCGGTAAAGCAGGTAAAGCTGCGAATAATTTTGTACAGTTTATGGGGTAATTCGCATAACAGAACATATATGTTTTTTCTTGACACTTCCTTAAAACACGCGTATATTATCCACTTATATATAGAAATCACATAAAATTATACTACTGTTTTGTGCGTAATTGGTAAGAAAATAAAAACATCAACAATTCTTGTTTCTTGCCTCTTGCAGTTTGCTTATATTTAAAAGGAATAAGATGAAAAACGCTTCTTTGGGTACAATAAACACACAATATTTTAAATTTTCTGAGCTTGTTCTTGAATCAGGGAAAAAGATATCGCCTGTTCAAGTTGCATATGAAACCTATGGCACTTTAAATGATAATAAGACAAATGCTATTCTTATAACCCATGCATTTTCAGGAGATGCACATGTAGCAGGTGTTAAAGAAGGCGAAAACAAGCCTGGCTGGTGGGATATCATGATAGGTCCTGGTAAGGCATTTGATACAGATAAATATTTTGTTATTTGCTCAAATGTCATAGGTGGTTGTGGAGGAACTACTGGTCCTTCTTCTATAGACCCTAAAACCTCAAGACCATATGGACTGAATTTCCCTATGATAACGATCGCAGATATGGTCAATGTACAAAAGCATTTAATTGACTTTCTTGGTATTGATAAGCTTTTATGTGTCAGTGGAGGGTCAATGGGTGGTATGCAGGTTTTACAATGGGTAAACTCTTTCCCTGAAAAGATAATAAGTGCTATACCCATTGCAACAGCTATGAAACATTCTCCACAGCAAATAGCCTTTGATGAGGTTGGTCGCCAGGCTATTATGGCTGATCCAGATTGGAACAAAGGAGATTATTATGATAAAACACAGCCTGAACGCGGGTTATCTGTAGCACGTATGATAGGGCATATTACTTATATGAGTGATAAATCAATGGAAGAGAAGTTTTCAAGAAAACTGAAAGAAGACAAAGCGCCTTTTAGCTTTTCTGCTGATTTTGAGGTTGAAGGATATCTTCGCCATAGAGGCGACAGTTTTGTGAAAAGATTTGATGCTAACTCTTATCTTTATATAACTAAAGCAATGGATCATTTTGATCTTTCAGATGGTAAACTTATACCAAAAGATAAAAAAGTAGATACAAGATTTTTGGTCATTGGGTTTGAATCTGATTGGCTGTATCCTGCATACCAGCTAAGAGAGATCATTCAATGTTTAAAGATAAAAGGTATTGATGCAACTTATTGTCATATAAAAAGTCATTATGGCCATGATGCTTTTTTGCTTGAAAAAGAAGAACAGACAAAATTGATAAAACCTTTTTTGAATAGAGTGTATAACGCGGGTTAAACAGAGTTAGTAACTAGTGACTAGTGATTAGTTACTAGAATAAATTGATTTAAAGAAAAACTTGCTATAAAGATATCTAGTCACTAGTTTCTAGTTACTAGTCACTAAATATATAATCGGAGCACAAAAAATGGAAAATCAACCGTTAGACCATAAAATAATATGTGATATCATTAAACCTGAAACAAAGGTTTTGGATCTTGGTTGCGGTGATGGAGAGCTATTGGACTTGCTTGTCAGATATAAGAAAATAAAAGCAAGCGGTGTAGAATTAAATGAAAATGCCATATATAAATGTGTTGAACGAGGATTAACTGTACTGCATAATGATATAAACGAAGGATTACGAGGCTATCCTGATAGATCTTTTGATTATGTTCTGTTGAACCAAAAAATGCAGGAGGTCAGTAAGGTCGATTTTGTCATAGAAGAAAGCTTGCGAGTTGGTAAAAAAGTCATTGTCGGGTTTTCAA
>JAQVOV010000155.1 GCA_028702395.1 Candidatus Omnitrophota bacterium | reverse complement strand
TCATTGATTTCGAGATAGTTGTAGGCATAACAGCAATTATTGCCAAACAAATAGCTCCTGGCAAAGTTATCCTAGTCATCATAAAACCTAAATATTCAGCTGTTTGCTTTCCTGGTCTTATGCCAGGAACAAATCCACCATGTCTTTTCATGTTATTTGCGATATCAACAGGATTAAATGTTATAGCTGTATAAAAATAACAGAAAAACACAATAAGTAAAGTATATAAAATATTATAAAGCCAATGCCCGTGCATAAGGGCATTTGCAATAGACTGCAATTGCTGGTTTGGAACTATTCCTGCTATAGTTGCAGGGAACATTATTAAGCTTTGTGCAAAAATTATCGGAATAACCCCAGCTTGGTTAACTCTTAAAGGAATATATGTGTTTTGTCCGCCATAAACCTTTCGCCCTATGACACGCTTAGCATATTGAATAGGGATCTTCCTTTGACCTTGAGTTATAAGTATTGTTGCAACAACAACCACTATTAACATAAATCCAAGTATTATTAATTTAAGGGGATCAATTTGAGATTTTTCTGGTGAAAAAGGAGACACAAGCGATATAAGTTGAATAAGCGCAGTTGGCATCCTTGATACTATACCAGCTGTTATAATAAGAGAAATACCATTGCCTATTCCATATTCTTGTATCTGTTCACCCAACCACATTATAAATGCTGTCCCTGTGGTAAGAGTAATCATAGTAAGTAATCTGAAAGAAATCCCGGGATACTGTACAATTTGTAAACCTTGAAATCGATCAGGATTTTCTAACCATAATGCAATAAAAAAAGACTGAATTAAAGCAAGAATAACAGTTCCATATCTGGTATACTGTGTCATCTTCTTATGGCCAGCCTCACCTTCTTTTGATAATCTCTCAAGAGCAGGAATTACAACTGTTAAAAGCTGTAAAATGATAGATGCAGAAATATATGGCATTATTCCAAGTGCAAATATGGTCAGTTTTTCCATTGCACCACCGGAAAACATATTCATCATGCCGAACAAAGTTCCACCTTGAGTTTTAGCCATATTATCAAAGAACATCATCAGCTTTGCACCATCAATTCCAGGAGTAGGTACAAAAGAACCTATTCTATATATGAAGATCAAAGCCAACGTAAATAAAATCTTTTTTTTAAGATCCGGGATCTTAAATAAATTACTTATTGTTTGAAACAATTTCGACCTTTCCTCCTGCTTTTTCAATTTTTTCTTTTGCACTTTTCGAAAAAGCATTTGCCTTTACTGTAAGAGATATATCAATATCTCCTATACCTAATACCTTAACAGGTCTGTTAAGGTGCCTTATTAGTCCTTGTTTTTTAAGTTCTTCTATACTAACTATAGAGTTCACAGAAAAGTCTTTAAGTCCTGCAAGATTGACAATTTGGTAAACCATCTTAACTTTACTGAACCCAAATTTAGGAAGTCTTCGTATAAGGGTCATTTGACCTCCTTCAAATCCCCTGTGAGTTCCACCACCGCCAGAGCGTGCCTTTTCTCCTTTATGGCCTCTGCAGGAAGTTTTTCCATGTCCTGAGCCTTGTCCTCTTCCTCTTCTTTTTGTTTTTTTAGTACTGCCATAAGCAGGTGTAAGCTTTGATAGATCCATCTTTATTCTCCCTTTATATCTGTAGTAACTAGTGATCAGTGACTAGTAACTAGATCTGTTTATAGAAATTTTATCTTTAAATCAATTTTGCTAGTCACTAGTTACTTGTTTCTAGTCACTAACGCCTATTTACTCAGTTACACTTCCCTATATAATCTTAACGATTTGAATCCTTCAAGAGTTGCTTTTACAACATTTATATGATTTCTGGTACCCAAAGACTTTGTTAGAATATCTTTAATACCAGCAACTTCACATATTGCTCTAACTGCTCCTCCAGCAATAACTCCTGTTCCAGGACCAGCAGGTTTAAGTAAAACACTTCCTGCTTTGAATTTGCCTATTACTTCATGAGGAATAGTAACCCCTTTAAGCGGAACAGTAAAAAGCTCTTTTCTTGCATTTTTTAAAGCTTTTTGTATTGCAACTGAAACTTCATTTCCTTTGCCAAAACCATATCCAGCATGTCCTTTTCCATCTCCCACAACAACAAGCGCATTAAAAGAAAATCGCCTTCCGCCTTTTACAACTTTAGCAACTCGCGTTATATGGACAACTTTTTCCATTAACTGTTGTTCATTGTCAGTGTTTTTTTCATTCTCATTAACACGCTGTCTCTGTTTTTTTTCTACTTGAGCCATCCATATCTCCTTTATTAGCTGATTGCATATTGCGAAAAAGCCAATCGTTTATCATATCTTTGCTTTTAGACCTTAGAATTTCAAGCCATTCTTACGACAAGCATCAGCAAGAGCTTTCACTCTTCCATGATATTTATATCCTGCTCTATCAAAAATTATTTCTGTAAAACCCTTTTCAACTGCTTTTTTTGCAAAAGTTTCTCCTAATAGCAAAGCAGCTTTGATATTACCGCCATTTTTCTCTTTTGTTTTGACATCTACACTACTTGTAGACATAGCAAATAAGGTTTTCCCGTGAACATCATCTATAAGCTGTGCACTTAAATTCTTTAAACTGCGGAAAACACATAATCTAGGTTTTTTAACAGTTCCATCCATTTTCTTTCTTATTCTTTTATGTCGTCTATCTCTTCCTTCTATCTTCATTATTACCTCAATTTTGAATTACGTTATTCGTTATGCTTGCCTCGCGCTTTTAGGAAATCATAGTTATTCCGTTCAAGCCCTAAGCTCGCAGCACGCAGCTCGTAGCTTTTTATTTAACGGTCTTTCCAGCTTTTCTTCTTACTTTTTCTCCTAAATATCTAACCCCTTTACCTTTATAAGGTTCAGCAGGGTAATAAGATCTTATTTTTGCAGCAACTTCACCTACTTTTGACTTATCACAGCCTGAAATAACAACTTGAGTCTGGCTAGGAGCTGCAATCGTTATCCCTTGTGGTATTGGAAAATTAATTGTATGAGAAAACCCTAAATTCAGATCCAAGAATTTACCCTTAACTATTGCTTTAAACCCAACACCTACTATAATCAGCTCTTTAGTATATCCTTCTGTAACCCCTGTTACCATATTTTGAACAAGTGCCCTAAAAAGGCCATGTTTTTCTTTATGACTTCTTGAATCAGAAGGTCTTTTTATTTCTACGACTTTATCTGTTACCGAAACCGTGAAATCAGGATCTATTTTCAGAGAAAGCTCCCCTTTAGGACCTTTAACACTAACAAGTGAATTCTCGCTTTTTATTTCAACGCCTTTTATTATAGTAATAGGCCTATTCCCAACTCTTGACATTTTTTATTCCTTTCATACGTGTGTTCTGTTCTTTGTAACCTTTTACAAGAATCATATTCTACACGACAATTCTTACGTTCGAAAATTCTTTTAGGACCTTCCGCCCTTTTATCTTTTGTCTTTTATCTTTTGTCTTGTTCTTTTATTAACTACAAGCTACCACGCATAACAAATGACTTCGCCACCGATA
>JAQVOV010000029.1 GCA_028702395.1 Candidatus Omnitrophota bacterium | reverse complement strand
TTTTGAAAAAACAAAGCTTTCTCGTCTATTAGACGAAAAAGAAAACATTAACATAAATAGTAACAACTGTAACCAATTGGAACTATTTAACTTATAACCGGACACTAGTGAGGTCTGCCCCTACGAATAACGTTTTGGGACGTTCTTTTAGCTCGGAGCTCGCGGCCCGCGGCGCGCAGCTCAAACCAAGACACAACGATTTTTGGGCAGACACACAGGTCTGCCCCTACGAATAACGTTTTAGGACGTTCTACGGACTAACGGCTAACAATAACGCTTGCTATATTTCCTTTTCAAATATACAATATTACAATTAAAGTGCTTTGTAAAGCTATGCTCAAGTATTGATGCACTTATATATTAAGGAATATATGAAACAATTTTTACTTGCCTTTATACCTATCTTTGTTGCAGTTGATGCTATTGCTGTAATGCCTATGTTCTTATCATTAACCAATGGCTTAGTTTTAAAAGATATCCGAAAAATCATCATTCAGTCTGTCTGGACCGCTATCTCCCTTGCTTTAGTTTTTATACTATTAGGTAAAGGTATATTTAATGTTCTTGGAATAACAGTTGGCGATTTTATGGTTGCAGGGGGTATTATATTATTTTGTATCGCAATTATTGATCTTATAAGCCCGGGTAAAAAAAGAAGAGTAGGTTATTCCGAAGATCTTGGAGTTGTTCCTATTGGGACACCTTTGATAGTTGGACCGGCTGTTCTAACTACATGTTTAATTATTGTTGATGAATATGGGGTATTTGCAACTATTCTATCAGTTGTTGTAAATGTGCTTTTAGCTGGGATCCTGTTTTACTTTTCAAGACAAGTTTCTCGCGTTATTGGCAGATCAGGGGCAAATGCATTATCAAAGATCATGGCACTTTTACTCGCAGCTATTGCTGTTATGATGATACGTAAAGGATTAGTGTTCATCTTTAGTGGATTATAACTTTAGAAAGGCTTACAAATGGAACAAAAACCTAAAAAGCTAAATTTCGGTACAAGTGGATTAAGAGATACTGTTGAGAACATGACGGATCTAGAATGTTACATAAATACCAGAGGTTTTCTGAAATATCTTATGCAGATCAAGGAGTTTTCAAAAGGTGATACTGTTATAATCGCAGGTGATCACAGACAAAGTACACCGCGTATAAAAAAAGCAGTTGCAATAGCAGTAAAAGCTTTAGGCGGTAACCCTGATGATCAGGGGAGAATCCCATCGCCTGCATTGGTCTATTATGCAATGACTATTCTTGCGCCAGGTATAATGGTCACAGGCAGTCACATCCCAGAAGACAGAAATGGTATAAAATTCTCAAAAAAATCAGGTGAGGTCCTAAAATCAGACGAAAAACCTATTCTTAATTGCGTAGAAGAGGAAAGAAAGATCGTCGATAAAGAACGCAAAAAAACAGAGATATTTGATGCTAAAGGGATGTTCCTGAAAAAGTTTTCAGATAAGCATTCAGATATTTTAAGAGATATTGATTTTAAAGGAAAAGCAAGGGAAATGTATATAAAAAGATATGTTTCTGTATTTAAAAATATTGTCCCTGAAGGGAACAAAAGAATATTTTTGTATCAGCATTCATCGGTTTCAAGAGATATCCTAAAAGAGGTTTTCGTTCAACTGGGCTTTGATGTTGTGAGCGGTGAAAAAGAAATATCTGTTGAAATACCGGATAATGATAAACTCATAACGCAAAAAGCTGATCTTAGAAGTGAAAAATTCATCCCTGTTGATACTGAAAGTGTATCAGCTTTAACCATGGCTGTTTTTAAGAAAATGCTCAATGAAAACAAAATTGATATCGGCATAACTACAGATGGCGACGGAGATAGACCTTTGATCGTTTATCGTAAATACATAAATGGAACTCCTTCAACAGAGATAGAGTATATAACAGGGGATATTTTGGGTGTATTAACTGTCCAGGCATTGTGGGCGTTTGGATCAAAGATAGAATGTGCAGCTGTGCCTGTAAGTGCAAATGATGCTATTGAAATAGGATTATATAAACTGGGGGTAAAGATAGTCAGGACAAAAATCGGTTCACCATATGTTGTCGCACAGATGGATCAGTTCTTAAAGGAGAATAGAAAAAATAATGTTGTTTCATGGGAAGCTAATGGTGGATTCTTGACTGCAAATGATCTTGTCATTGATAACAGGATATTAAAAGCTTTGCCGAGCAGGGATGCTCTTTTGCCTTTACTGAGTGTTCTTTTTCTGGCCTTTAAAAATAAAAAAAGTATTTTTGATCTCTTGGAAGCTTTGCCTAAAAGATATACTTTTGCTGACAGAAAAAAAGATTTTCCTTTAGAAAAAAGTGCCTACATACTGAACAGACTTTCTCTTGAACCAAAAACTATAAAAGAAATAGTTTTCGATAATTCTAAAGCTATCTTGAATCATTATGATGGACATCTATCAACAGATGAACAGCAAAAAGCTTTTGCAATAAAAGAGATATTAGAGAAAGTTTTCACTTCAAAAGATGGTTTTTCAGATGTAAAAAAAATAAATTACATTGATGGGGTCAGAATAACTTTTTCAAATGGAGAGATATCCCATTTAAGACCTTCCGGAAACGCTCCTGAATTTCGCAATTATGCTATGGCAGATACACCTTCTCGCGCTAAACAAATAGTTGAGCTGGGGATAGCTAAAATAATACCAGAGCTATCTCTTTAAAGTAACTCGACGAAAAAATTGGCAAAAATCTGACAAATTTCGGGTTTTGCCATTTTTTGTTAATATATATTGACAAAAGTTAGGTAAAGGTGTAAAATTTTTTTCTACTTCAATCTATTTGTATAGTTAAATAGTTAATTTATTTATTTTTACAAGTATTTTTTACAATTTAATTATAGGAAAGCTGAGACAATTATGAACACATTAGAAACAAAATATACTGAGAAACGTCCTTGGGGACAGTTTGAAAAGTTCACTTCAGGTGAACCCACTACAGTAAAGATCCTTTCTGTTAATCCGCACCAAGCCTTAAGTTTACAATACCATCATAAAAGAGAAGAGTTCTGGAAAGTCATTGCAGGAAATGGAAATATCACAATTGATGATACTGTGTATTCTGCTAAAGAGGGCGATGAGTTTTTGATCAAAAAAGAACAGAAACATAGAATTTCTACAAATGATTCACATATAAAAGTCTTAGAAATTTCTTTTGGCGAATTTGATGAGAATGATATTGTACGCATTGAAGATATATATAATCGGTGAACAAAAAAAATAACGCGGAGAAAACAATGAAGAAAATCGAAAGACAAAAAGCAAAAAGTGAAAAACTAAAGAGTCCCGTTGGAGTTGTTTCTGACAAAGGAAATATATCTTTGTTTTTCAAGGCAGAGCAGTTCGGAAAAGTAGGCCTATATTTATCAAAAGGTAAAACAGGGGTACGTTTTGCAGGCCTTAAAACAAAAATACAGCTTTTATCATCATTAGGTAAACCTGAAACTTTTGAGGAAAAAGAGAATATAAGTGTTTCTCCGATTGATCAGGGTTATTTTATGAGTTTCGTAAAAAAAGATAATAAAAAGGATCAACTTATTGGTGCTGTATCAAAAGACATGAAAAAATTCACTATTGCCGGTAAAATTTCATCTGTTGATAAAAAGGGAATTCTTGTACCGCACTATAAACATGCAGATAACTATGTTATGTATCTTGGACAAGGTTCTATTTATACTGCAGTGTCTAAAAATTTTAAGAAATGGGATGTTTCTGAGGTTTCCTGTTTAAAGCCAAGAAGCAAGTTCTTTGATCATTCACAAATATCTGTTTTAATGGTATCTTTGGTTGAAGATGGCATACTTGTAGTATATGATGCATCATTTGTTAAAAACGGCAGACAAACTCTTCAGATAGGGGCAGCTCTTTTCTGTGTAACAGATCCTAACAACATTATTTGGAGATCAGAAAGCCCTCTTTGGCAGGAAGAAAGACCTGTCGGCAGTGAGTTAATAACTTCTATGGGTGCAGCATTTTATAAAGCAAAAATATATCTGTATTTCATGTCTCAGGCAAAGAAGATGATGCGTATTTGCATTAATCAGCCATTTCCATCAATAAAAGAAAAAGCTACCATTATAAAGCTTACGAAGTTCCATAAAAATCCTATAATTGTTCCTGATGATATGGGGGATTGGCGTTCAGAAGGAACCTTTAATCCTGCAGCTTTATATGCTGATGGTCGGGTTCATTTACTTTATAGAGCTATTGGAAAATCAGGATTATCATGTTTTGGGTATGCTTCCAGTGCAGACGGGTTTCATTTTGATGTTAATCACGATGAACCTGCATATGTGCCAAGAGAAAGATTCGAAGGGATACATACTAAACCTAGACAAGTAACTGATCTTTTCAAATCCGGCTGTGGATGGGGAGGCTGCGAAGATCCAAAGCTTACGGAAATAGAAGATACAATATACCTTACATATGTTGCATATACCGGATATTCCGAGCCAAGAGTGGCTTTAAGTTCGATCAAACGAGAGGATTTTCTAAAGCATAATTGGAAGAAATGGAAAAAACCTAAATTGATATCAAGGCCAGGTGAAGTTAATAAAAGCGGATGTATATTACCTGAAAAAGTTGAAGGTAAATATGTTATTTTCCATAGGGTTTTTCCTCATATTCTTATTGATAAGAGAAATGACCTAGAGTTTGATGACGGTACATGGCTTGAGGCAAAGCATATGATAAAGACAAGACCACACCTTTGGGACAGTAGAAAACTTAGTGTTGGGGCTACGCCAATAAAAACTAACGAAGGATGGCTTGTAATTTATCATGCTGTTGATGACAGAGATGATACGAAATATAAAATTGGTGCAATGATACTTGATACAAAAGATCCATCAAAAGTTCTTTATCGTACAACTAAGCCAATTCTTGAACCTGACGAACACTATGAAAATGAAGGTAAATCAGGAGTGGCATATCCATGCGGAGCGGTTGTTATAGGAAATGAGCTTATTGTTTATTACGGCGGAGGTGACAGGGTAGTATGCTGTGCGACAGCACATCTTGAGAAATTCGTTGAAGATGTTAAAAAAGATAAAGAAGTAAGTACAGTTCTTAAGGAAGTTCCGGTTTCATAATATTAATATTTCAAGAAAGGCAGGTACGAACTAATGTTTATTGTAAAAAGATCAATTCGTAATCCAATACTTACACCTTTGACTCAGCATCCTTGGGAAACTTTTGCAACGTTTAACTGGGCGCCGGTATCAAGCGGTGATAAAAAAGAGGTTATACATTGTGTATATCGAGCAATAACTGAACCTGTATTAATTCCAAAAGACAGTCCGTACATATCTTCAATAGGATATGCAATGAGCAAAGATGGGATAAATTACTATAACAGAGCGCAACTTATAAAACCTGAGTTTGATTGGGAACAATATGGTTGTGAAGACCCTCGTGTTACAAAAATGAACGGTAAATATTTCATTTTTTATACAGCGTTATCTCTTTACCCATTTCAATATGATGGTATAAAAGTAGCATGTGCTATTACAAAAGATTTTAAGACAATTGAATCAAAACATCTTGTAACACCATTCAATGCAAAGGCTATGGCTCTTTTTCCTGCAAAGATCAACGGAAAATTGGCGGCAATTCTTACAGTAAATACTGATAACGCAAAACGTACTGCTAAAATTGCTATAGCTGAATTTGATAAAGAAGAAGATATCTGGAATCCTGTATACTGGAAAACATGGTACAGAAATCTTGCGAAACACACATTGAGGATACGAAGGACAATAACTGATCATGTTGAAGTTGGGGCAGCACCTATCAAAACTAAATATGGCTGGTTACTGATCTATGCTCACATACAGGATTATAATACCAATCAAAAGATTTTCGGTATTGAAGCATTATTGCTTGATCTAAAAGATCCTAAAAAGATAATAGGCAGAACTCATAATCCTATATTTGTTCCTCAAGAAACTTATGAAAAATACGGACAGATCCCTGATGTTATTTTTCCTTCAGGTGCACTTTTAAGAGATCAGCATATATGGATATATTATGGGGCTGCTGATACTACTTCATGTATTGCTGAGGTTAGATTAGATGATCTTGTAAATAGCATGGATCCTGTAAAAAGACATAATTATGTTAAAAGATATAAGAAGAATCCTACCCTTGAACCAATTGCTGAACATCCTTTTGAAAGTCGAGCTGTATTTAATCCAGCTGCAGTTGATATCGACGGAAAAGTACATATTGTTTACAGGGCAATGTCTGAGGATAACACTTCTACAATGGGCTATGCTGTAAGTAAAGATGGTCTTAAAATCGATGAAAGACTTTCTGAGCCTATTTATGTACCACGCAAAAATTTTGAAGGCAAAGGTATTCCTAATGGCAATTCAGGATGTGAAGATCCAAGAATAACAAGAATTGGGAATATGCTTCATATGTGTTATACAGCTTATAACGGACTTGAAGTACCGAGAGTAGCACTTTCATCCATATCTGTGAAGAACTTTTTAAGCAGAGCATGGGACAAATGGAGTGAACCTATCATTATAACTCCGGCAGGAATAGATGATAAGGATGCATGTATCATGCCTGAAAAAGTAAATGGTCAATATATGGTCATACATCGAATTAAAAGTCAAATATGTGTTGATTTTGTTAATTCATTAGAAACTATAGCTGATGAAGTCACAAAAGGTATTAGACTTATGGGGCCAAGACATGGTATGTGGGATAGTAAAAAGATCGGATTGGCAGGAACTCCTATCAAGACTAAAGAAGGCTGGTTGTTCTTTTATCATGGTGTTTCAGAGGAGAACTTTTATAGTTTAGGAGCTGCACTACTGGACCTTAAAAATCCGATGCATATACTTGCACGTACAAATGAGTCTATATTAAGACCTGAGAAAAAGTATGAACTCGAAGGACAGATACCTAACGTTGTTTTTCCATGCGGACATATCCTAAGAGGAGATACGATATATCATTATTATGGAGGCGGGGATACAGTTATCGGCGTTGCAACTCACAGTCTTTCAGATTTACTGAAAATGATGAGTTAATAATAAAAATAATACGGAGGATAAAATGAAACTGAGAATTTGTTTGTTGTCTGTACTGGTTCTGTGTTTATTATTCACAAGTAACTATTCATTTGGACAGGATGAAACAGTTGTTGAAGATCCTTCTTCTGAATATACTTGGGGAAGTGTTGTTTCTGTATCAGCAAACGAGATAGTTGTAAGTAAATTCGATTATGATACACAGGAGATCATTCAAATAACTTATCCTGTTGATGCTGAAGTTGAGATCGAAAATGCTGCGGCAATATCAGATATTAAAGAAGGTGATATGGTCGATATAATGGCTGTACTAAAAGGCGATCAAATGGTCGTGACTTCAATAAGCGTTGATAATGAAGATGCGGAAGAACCAGTAATGGAAAATCCAAGTGAAAGCGGAAACGAAACCGAGCTTTCTGAAGAAGATTCCAATTATGATGAAGCAACAGGCGAATCTCTTGGAGATCTATCTAATGTATCAGTAGATGAGAATGATCAGGGAATTCCAGTAGTTCAATAAAAGCTGTAAATATAATCAAAATAAAAGGCCTTTATCTTTATAAGATAAAGGCCTTTTATTTTATGGTTGCACTTTTTTTTGAGAGTTATATAATAGTGATAAACAATAAGAAGTAGGTATATAATGGAAAAAAGAAAAAAGATCATATTGGTAGTACTAATAGCATGCGTTTCTGTGTTTTTTTATAGTAAATTTAACAATGAAAAAAAGATGCTTAAACAGATCATAACAAGGCTTGAGGCAGACTCGCGTATAGCACAGGTACTTGTGACAAACGTAACACCGGATGAAGCCAATGATACTAAATTTACAACTACCATAAAGTTCCTTGAATATGATTCAGCAGGAAAGCCTATGCCTGCGAAATATTTCACTTTTACGGGAAATTTGATACAGTTTCAGGCGCTTGTTGTAAGGTATGATGATCTGAAGATACGTACTGCTGACAAGTTAAAAGGAAAAAGCGCATACCTTTTCATGAAAGCTTTTGCATTAAATGGTAAAGATACAGAGGAATTTGTGATAACTGAAGCTGGTCAAGTACCAGGAGGATATAAGGTTGGGACTGCTATTACTAAGTATGAACAGGAATTATGGGCTAATTTCTGGGATTATATTCTTAATAATGACAAAGCTCGTAAGAACAGTATAAAGAATGCTCAAATTGAAGCACCAGGGACAATGTTCATTCCTGGTATGCTTTATACGATAAAGATAGAGCATGATGGCGGGATGCGTATTGATGCGGTTGATATACCTGATATACTGAAGGGTGAGAGAATACTTGTTTGAGGTGATGGGGGATAGAGACCAGTGGCCAGAGACCAGAAACCAGAACGGTTAATATGGGTGTTTCGTATATCGTATTTCGTGTAGAGGAAGGTCCTGAACGCGGGTTGGAAGTTTAAAATGAAGGAATAAAATTGTTTTTTCAGGACCGCAAATTTCCCCACCGAGGAAATTTGCTTAGAACAAAAGCTCAATATGTAATAGGGTTTACCGTGGTTGAGCTTTTGTTATGTCCCTCAAAAACAATTTTATTCACTCTTACGGGTACAATAACTCTAAAAATATAAATAAAAGTTTATCGCCAATTTTTTGTAATGGTACTACATTGACCAAAAAATTTAGTAGATTGGCCAATGGCCAATCTACTTCCTGCGATATTTTATAAAAAATATCGCAGGCGATTTAACAGGGGAGAAACAAAGACAGGGTTTAGATATCGCGAAGTCTTTGTTTCTTGATGTTTCCCTGTGGAAGATCCTGAACGGGGATTTTGTAGGGGCGTATTGCAACCTGCCTGCCGGCAGGCTGGTACGCCCCTACAAAAAATGTTTTAGGACGTTCATTTAGCTCGGAGCTCGCGGCGCGCTGCGCGTAGCGGGTTTATGGAATGTTCTGACCTTGGTTTGATAGGGTTTGGTAACTAGTGACTAGAACGGTTGATAAGGTTTGATGTTTGTCATCCCGGTTTCCCTGAATATTGAATCAGGGGAATACCTGCCTGCCTGCCGGCAGGCAGGGATCTAGAACAGTAAACTTATGGATAAACAGTTTTATGTTTACATAATGTCAAATATAAAAAACACGGTTTTATATACAGGAGTAACAAACAATATTGTTGCAAGAGTGTTACAGCATAAAGATAAACAAATTGAAGGGTTTACAAAAAAATATAATTGTACAAAGTTACTTTGGTTTGAAGAAACAGATGATATTTCAAGTGCTATACAGGGTGAGAAAAGAATAAAAAAATGGAAAAGGTTATATAAAGAAAACTTAATAAAAACTAAAAACCCTAATTGGGAAGATCTAGCAAAAGATTGGGATGAATAGGGGCGAGATCCCTGTATTTGTCGACTTGATAGTCGACAAAACCGGGATGACAGAATACGACAGAGGCTTTACGCATAAAGCTTAACCTGCCTGCCGGCAGGCAGGCGCACAACGCATAACTTCTTTATTTCTTTCTTTATCTATTTATGGTATTATCTTATGATTGGAGCAACGCGACTGTGAAAAAATATATACAACCGAAAATAAGAGCTATTGAGCTCAACGAAAAGCAAACCGTTTTGCAGGTTTGCAAAACGTCCGGAAGATATTTTATAGGGACTACTCAATGTGCTTTTATGACTCATGCAGCGCCAGCAACGGCCTGTCCGAATTCAGTAAAAGGAGTGGCTAATATGGGTTATAATACTGTTGAAGTTCAAAATATGCCAAGTTAAATTATGAAAAAATATATACAACCAAAAATAAAAGCAATTCAACTAAACGAAGATCAAGCTGTTTTACAAGTTTGTAAATCCGGCGGAAAATATTTTTCTGGGGGTACTCATTGCCTTTATCAGACAAGGGTTGCTCCACCAAGTACTTGTGCAACTTTTGTAAAAGGGGGTTATAGTGTTGGTTTTAATGTTTTTGAGGCACAAAATATCCCAAGTTAAAATATGAGTAAAAAATACACAACTCCAAAAATTACTTCTGTTGAGCTTAATCCTGAACAAGCATCATTGCAGGTATGTGCAGTAGGCGGGTTATATCTCTGGACAATGGCTGGGGCAAACACTCATTGTAATTCTCAATATAATCCTTTACTTGGTCCTATGTGTGAACTGACACCTAAAGGGGGATTAGGTGGTAGAACTGTAATGATATATACTGTAGGGCCTGCCAGTACTGAAGCCAGTTTTCCATCTTGATGAGAGAACATACTATAAATAATATTGTTGAAATATAATTGAGTTATGGTAAACTTTAGATATGCTAAAAAAATATAAAATGCCAAAAATAACATCAGTTTATCTTGACCCAAAGCAGGCTTTATTACAGGTTTGTGCTGTTGGCGGCATTTATATAAATGGAGGAGGAGATTACAATACTCTCTGCAGATCAAAGACCGGGACTTTAGGGCCACCTTGTCAAATTACTCCAAAGGGAAGTCTTGCTGGGAACACACCAATGATATATTATACAGGTGCAGTACTTGGCCCAGATTTGGCAATGCCTTCATAAAACAAACTGTTTAAATTTATTGAAAGGTACTAATTTTTTTGATTAGGATAAAGTTATTGCATATTTAAGGCAAAAGTAAAAAAGTAAAAGTTATGAATAAAAAAATATCAAACAAAGGATATAAAGGGTTCTACTTAATCCCAAACAAGCATCTTTACAGATATGCATGGTTGTGGGGATATATATTTGGAATCTTATGGGACTGCATTGTTCAGATAATAATAGGGGAGGTTCTTATGGACCTGCTTGTAGGGAAACCCCAAAGGGGGCTATTGCAGGGAGTACGAGTATGACATATACTTTAAGTGCAGCTCAAAGTGAGCTTGCAAGACCTTCATGAGAAAATTTTAAAACATATTAAAAGAATATTGTTGAAATAAAGGCGAGGAAGAGGCTCACTCTCTAAGATAGAATTAGTTTTTAACTTCAAAATTCCTTATAAAAAAAGAACACAGATTGAGCCTCATGTCTGTTTACTTCAATTCCTTCAGAGAGGTTTTGAATATATTGCCCTAAACATTCAAATAAGAGTATTTAAGTCAGCACGATCTACAAATTCCTTAGAACCAGGTTCTAAGGATACGTGCTCACCACATATTTATGATACAAGGGTCAGACCCTCGCAAATGAGAGTAAAAAAGGCTCAATTTTTATTGAAAATAAATGCTTTTATGATAAACTTATAGAATGAAGAATAAATATAGAAAACCTAAAATAACAGTAGTTTTAATGGATCCTAAACAAGCTTCTTTGCAGGTTTGTGCAATCGGAGGTATATATATATGGACATCTGCTGGAGCTGGTGTTCATTGCAATTCAAGAACGCCCAATCCGTGGCCTATGGGCGCTCCATGTAATATCACTCCAAAAGGTGGTGCTGGAGGGGGTACTAGTATGTATTATACTCAACCTCCAACTATAGCGGAGAACAATATTCCTTCATGAATAATAAAAGGCATATATAAATATGAGAAAAAACTATATTACCCCTAAAATAACTTCGGTTTATCTTGATCCAAAACAGGCTTCCTTACAGGCTTGTGCTGTTGGAGGGTTGTATATTTGGACAATGACAGGTGATAACACACATTGTAGTTCAGTTTTACGCACAATTGGGGCTGGGCCTAATTGTAATATATCTGTAAAAGGTCAGGGAGGAGTAGGTATGCCTATGATATACACTTTACCTGCATCTCAGGCTGAGGTAAGTATCCCCTCCTAATCACAAAATATTCATAAATGTTCAATATAAAAGAGCCACTCTGATGAGATTGATCCCTAACAAGCAAGATTAAATCCTTGTACTTATTGGAGTAATGTATCCATTTGGACTAGCGCAGAAGCTAATCCGCATTGTAAAACTGTTTTATTTTTAGGCCTTTTAGTAGGCCAAGTCCATTTTGCAATGTTTCAGCTAAAGTAAAGGCCACAAGGTGGTGAATTCTCCTATAAAATATGTGCTTTCTGATTTATATATTTAGGCTGAGGAGGCACTTCTACAGAGGCTTGGGGGCACTTCTCCAGAGTCTTGGGGCCAGGCCCTAAACATGTAAGCGCGTTTCTCACCTACTTATTCACAAAACAGGGGATGAGCATATGCTCACAAGTAAAATTGTGGATAACATCCATTTAAATAGGTATTTACTTTAAAGCGCAAACATGTTATTAACAGGAAAGCGTGTAATCAGAACGAAACAACAGTAAGCAATCCTATAAAAACCTGCATTAAAAAGCAAAAACGCAACTGTCCTGCAACGTCCGATAATATATCTTATGTTAACTTCACATATAGGAGATTGACTTTTCTTATACAATATAGTATAATAATAAATTACATATTTTTATTGATTTTATTTTACCTGCTTGATGCATTTTGGTGTAATTCTTTATTATATCATAAAAAATTTACAAATGTCAATATATATTGTGTTTTTTCATAAAAAACTCTTATGATTTACACAATATTTTGTTATCTGTTCTCTGATTTTTGTTCGTTTGTCGTCATTACACGTTTTTTGTTGATGGGTTTTATCTTATTAAATAACAGCATTGTTGAATGTTACTTAAACCGGTATTATTGAATTTTTAGCTTTTACTGATCTATACAGATTCCAATTCTGCATTATTATCATCTTTGATGTTTGAAAAGATCATTGAGTCTATAAAATAACCGATCTCCATTTTTTCTTTCAACGTTATATTTAGAAATTCAACACCAATGGACAATTCTTTTCGATTATATTTTTGCCATTTTTTTTCTGCTATTAAGCAGATATCTTTTTTTATAAAAGGTATCTTAAAGTTTAGTTGGACTGTGTTGCCATATATGGCATGTTGATTTTTGGTATGTAAACATGCGCCTGATCTGCTTATATTACAAATATTCAGTTCAGTTTCTTTTCCATGCAGGTATCCTGTTGCAGGTAGATCTGTTTTTATTCTTAGGTCTCTCCTATGATTTATCATATGTTTAACTCCTTCATACGATACGTCTCTCCCCATTACATTGTAGAGTATGTCATATTTTCAAATGTTATGGGTAACAAAAATGTAACAGAAATGTCAAAGAAGTGTAACACAGACCGAGCAACGCGCTACGAGCTACGCGTAGCGCGCCAGAGGAACGTCTAAATTAGGTAGATTAAAGGTAAGTAGTCATACAAAATACTTAAGGTAATATCACTGTTAACGTTTAACGGTTCACGATTTTCTTTTAAATGATTAAAACCCGAATCGCTGATTCAAGACGCCTCCGGATGAATATAACGCACTACTTACATATTGCCCAATATCGAGCTTTTGCATAGGTCTAATATTGATGAATTCAACACCAACTTCCATATTTACATCTGTCAAACGCTGCCAGCGAATTTCTGCTTTAATGGTCAGATCAACATTGCTGATCGGTAAGTGAAATGATAATTCAAAGGTTTTAATATCAATAGGAAAATCTTCGATTTTAGCGACAAGTTTTAGCCCAGATTTGCTCAGATCACGGATCTTCCCTGTATACATGTTATTTTCAGGATCCCTGAACTCGCAAAAAAGTTTTGTTTTAGCTCGTACTTCCCCACGTCTATTCATCATCTCAATCACCCCCTACTGGCAAAAGAACATATTATTTAAAATACTTTATACTATAAGTATACCTGATTTTAAGGTATTTGTGGAAGTTTAAGATAAAAAAGTTAGATTTTTCTTTAAAAAGACATATTTCGTGCTTTTGATATGTTTTATATGATTTTTAAAGATGTAGATAGCTGTTAGATTGAGTTATGTCATTAAGTTTTGGTCATTGTGGGCAATATCAAATGTGGTTTTGTAGGGGCGATTGGGTCATGTGTCAATGTGTCATGGGTAATGTGTCTTGGGTAATGGGTCTGATGTGAAATGGTCTTGTAGGGGTGTTTCGTATTTCGTATATCGTAGTGTAACGTCCTAAAACGTTATTCGTAGTTAAAATGGTAACCAGTTGCCTCAAGCCATAGAAGTGCCTTATAATATAAAAAAGATATTATAGGCAAATGGCAAAAAAGGAGGACAACATGATTACCATTGGAGCTGATGTACATTTAAAGA
>JAQVOV010000028.1 GCA_028702395.1 Candidatus Omnitrophota bacterium | reverse complement strand
TTGAACAATCAATATTTGTTGTATTAGTTGAACCTAGGTAAAAACCACCAGCTTTGCAAACTTGTAACATAGCTTGTTTAGGATCAAGTTTTACGGATCTTATTTTAGGTTGTATATATTTTTTCATTGTCGTTACACTCCAAGGAAAAAGCCTGCCTGCCGGCAGGCGGGCGGACAGGCAGGGATCTAAATTATTTTTAAGATAAAGTCTAATAAACTTTTTTCTTTTTATTAAAGCAACAGGCAGGCCTGCTCCCTACATCCGGGTTGCTTTCTTTCTCTTTTTCTTAGGGCAGGCATGGGAGCCTGCCCCTACAAAACTCTATTTAGAACGTTCCTCGCGTTGCTCTATTCAGGACGTTCCTCAGGCTCACTACGCGCAACGCATAGCTCGTGACTCAATTTAGGAACTTCCACCAACCATTACAACTAGTTCAACTAGTACAACCAGTTCAACAATTCTCTCGCTACTCAACCACAAGCGTAACTGTCTTCTTCCCATAAACACCACATTTTGCAGTAACTTCTATTTCATCACCTTTTTTCAAGTCAGGAAGATTTACTGTGAGTTTTTCTGATGCTTCTGATGATTGCTGAGGGAATTCTTCCAAAAAATACCCTTTATCACCGGCTTTCACAACTATTTCTTTAATATTGTGCACTTTTGGATTTGTTACGTTATGTTCAGCAATGATATCAAGCTGACCAGTTTCTTTATTATAATCTAAAATTATATTTTTGGGAGGATGGGCAAAACATGATATGCTTATAAACATTGATACCATAATAACTGCTATGATCTTATTCATGTAAAACCTCCCTATGTGTACTGTGTCTTGGGTCTATGGGAAAAACTAAACATTTAGTTTTCCACAGCAAACTCACTACACATTACTCACAACACAAAAACTCCCTTTAACTCAAAAGACATACCGCATGAACAGCTATTGCTTCACCTGTGCCTATCGCATCTATTTTCTCATTAGTTTTAGCTTTAATATTAATTCTCGATATATCTATGCTCAACACATCTGAGATCTTCTGTTCTATCTTTTGGCTATATGGCCCTATCTTAGGCATTTCACATATAACAGTAACATCAATATTTTCAATTACAAATCCTTTTAGTGAAACATTTTTCACAACTTCTTCTAAAAGATAAATACTCGAAATATCTTTATACTTAGGGTCTGTATCAGGAAAAAGTTTTCCAATATCACCTTCGCCACTCGCACCTAGCAAAGCATCACATACAGCATGTAAAAGCACATCTGCATCAGAATGCCCTAAAAGTCCTTTGTCATATGGTATTTTTATACCTCCTAACCAAAGCTCTCTATTATCAGCAAACCTATGAATGTCATAACCGAACCCGATTCTCATTTGACTCCTTTATAGCATTTTAGTGACTAGTGATTAGTGACTAGTGACTAGATTTGTCTATAAGATATTGTATCTTTAAATCAAATTATATCTGCCTGTCGGCAGGCAGGCTAGTCACTAGTTACTAGTTTCTAGTCACTGCATCCTATTAACTCATTTCAACATTCTTTTCGCTTGCTCAAGGTCTTCACTTGTTGTTATCTTGATGTTATTATAATCTCCTTCAACAACTCTTACAGAAACACCCAGACCTTCAACTAAGGACATATCATCAGTATAAAGTTTATCTTTTTTTCTCTTATTATATGCTTTTTGAAAAATGCTTTTTTTGAACACTTGCGGGGTTTGTGCTTCCCATAAAAAAGACCTATCAATTGTCTCAATTATTTTTCCGTTCACTACTTTTTTTATCGTTGGTTTAACTTTCACACAAACACATGAGCAATTATATTTTTTAGCTGCGTCTATTGCATTATGAAAGATCTTCTCCGAGATGAACGGTCTTGCACCGTCGTGTACTGCGATCAAATCTGTTTTATTAGAGACTTCCATCATTCCATTCTCAACAGAATCTGTGCGCATAAGTCCGCCCTGTATTATCTTTGCAACTTTTTTAAGATCATATTTTTTAATGATCTTTTTTGCTTTATCAATGTTCTTTTTATCTACAACAAGTATGATATCTGCAACTTTTCGGCATTTTGAAACTGCCTGCAAAGTATATGCTATCAAAGGTTTACCGTTTATCAGAACAAATGGTTTATCGGTTTTACTTTTAAGTCTTTTACCTAAACCTGCAGCTGGAATTATTACTGTAGTGTTCATTCTATGCTTCTATCATTTTATTGATTATTCTTCAAGTTCCTATGATCATCAGGTATTTCAGCAAAGATCATTCTTCCGGCCGACGTTTGAAGAATACTTGTTACAATCACTTTCAGGGTTCTGCCAATAAGATTTTTAGCATTTTCCACAACTATCATAGTTCCATCCTCAAGATATGCTAATCCTTGTTTTTTTTCAGAACCTTCTTTGATAATTCGAACATCGATCTGTTCTCCAGGCAAATAAACGGTTTTTAAAGCATTGGATAGATCATTTATGTTTAAAACTCTTATATGTTCAAGTTCAGCAACTTTGCTAAGATTATAATCATTAGTAAAGATCTTGGCCGACAACACTTTTGCAAGTCTTATAAGCTTTGTATCTGTTTCTCTGATATCATCATAATCTTCTTTGTAGACTTTAACATCAAGATCTTTTTCTTTTTGAATTTTATTAAGTATATCAAGCCCTCGTCTTCCTCTTTGTCTTTTTAAAGCATCTTCGGAATCAGCTATCTTATGAAGTTCTTTAAGCACGAACACAGGAACACATAACTTTGCATCTATGAAATTGGTTTTAGCGATATCTGCTATTCTCCCATCAATAATAGTACTTGTATCCAGAATAATGACATCTTCTCGCTGATCCTGTCTGACAAACCTTATATACGGAACAACAATGTTAAAATCATCTTTTCCTCTGATAGCAATTGCCATCCCAAGATAACAAAACAAAATAACAAAAACAATTTGAAAACAAGCGTACGATGTCTCTTCCATAGGGATAAGTTTTACAATAAGAGAAACTATCCATGCCATAAAAAATCCGAAAACAAGACCAAAAACAGCTGCAGAAAGATTACGCATAGAATATTTTCTCATCTGATTTTCTATAAAGATAATACAAACAGAACTTACCAACCCTACTACTGCACCAATGATCCCTGCTTGGGTGTCATAATTGCTTAATATTATCCCAATATAATTTCCTGCAAAAACAGACAAAAAAATAAAGAACAATCTGATTGAAAGTATATTCATTATTGGCTCCTTTATAAAGCGTTATGCGTTGTGCGTTTCACGTTTTGCGTAAAGCTAGTAGGTGGCTTTCTACGCTTAACACATTATTCCCGAGATTTTTCTTTTTTGGTCTCTTTCGGTTTATTTAATAATTTCCACGGATTATCTTTTATATCAGTCGTAAATTCTTCAACATTATTATAAACAGTATCTTGATTAATGAATTTGCCTAAAGAACCTTCTCCAATCTCTATTTTTTTGAATATATTATTGGCAGAAGAAGTTGCACCTGTCAAGTTATCATATAATGACTCATCAGAAAACAATTTTCCAATAGTACCTTTACCCTCTTCAATATTTTTTGCTATTGCATTTGCCGATGCTGCTAGCTGACTTAAACTTTCTGTAACCTCACTCATTATAATAGGGTCTTTACCTCTTATAACATCATTGGCTTTAACAAACCCATTTTCAGTGCCTCCATCAGGCAGTATCTCGATATATTTTTCACCCAAAAGTCCAAGAACATTTATAACAGGCAAAGCATCTTTTTCTACTCTATCATTTCCGTCATTTATCCATACTAAAGTCTTTACCATATTCTTTTTTTCTTCTTCATCGTAATATATTATTACATCTTTAACATGCCCAATAGAAACTCCTGCGTATTGTACGGGTGATCCTTTTCCTATGCCATCAACAAAGGAAAATTTTATATAAAACTCATACCCGTTTTTGTTTAATTTTATGTCTCCTATGGAAAAGATTATAATAAGAAAAATTACAACTCCTATGATCACAAATAATCCTACTTTTAATTCGAATCTGCTTTTATCAAACATCTTTACCTCCTAAGTCGTATATTTTTACTAGTGACTAGTGATTAGTGACTAGTAATTAGAACAGTTAAACTGACTTTTTCTTCATAAATTTTTTCTTTTTCTGTAATAAACCAGTACAACCAGTTAAACTAGTACAACTAGTTCAACTTTTATATCTTTAGATCAATTTATTCTAGTCACTAGTCACTTATCACTAGTCACTATATATGCTTTAAATTCTCACCCTCTGTTATTGGCCCCGTTGAAGCTCCTGTTATGAACTGCTGCACTACTGGACTTTGGGAATTCTTTATTTGTTCAGGAGTTCCTTCTGCTATTATTTTCCCATCATATAACATAGCTATTTTGTCACCTATTTTATAAGCACTTCTCATATCATGTGTTACAACTACAGATGTAACTTTCAGTTTGTCCTTAAGATCAATAATAAGGTCATTTATAATATCTGCCATAATAGGATCCAACCCAGTTGTTGGTTCATCGTATAGAACGATCTCAGGCTGCATACATATTGCTCTTGCAAGACCAACTCTTTTTTGCATACCTCCTGAAAGCTGTGCTGGTTTGAGGTGTTCTATCCCTCTTAGACCTACAAGATCCAAGCATAATCTTACTCGCTCTTTGATATCATTTCTAGACATTGTTTTATGCTCAAGTATAGAAAAAGCAACATTTTCACCTATTGTAAGAGAATCAAATAATGCTCCGCCTTGAAAAAGCATACTTATATTCATTCGTAGATCTATAAGTTGTTTATAATTCATCCTTGTTATATCTTTTTCATTTATTATAACCTGTCCGCTATCAGGTTGAAATAATCCTATAATATGCTTGAGCAATACAGATTTACCACATCCGCTTCTGCCTATTATCACAGTTGTTTTACCAGTTTCAATAGTAAGATTAATGTTCTTTAAAACAGGTTTTGCTTCTAATTCTTTTTGTAAATTAATTATTTCTATCATTTGTGACCTTTATAGCATTTAGAAACCAGAGACCAGTTACCAGAAACCAGAACAGTTTATAGCCGGTTATCTTTAAAACATTTATCTTAGCCTCTAATCAAGAACTCCTATTAAATCTTTATATCTTTTAAAAACTTTGTATTTTTGTTTTTTTTATTTCTTATTTTTTTCTTTGTATCTTGTTTTTTTCTTTGTATCTTTAAATCAATTATCTCTGGTCTCTGGTCTCTGGTCTCTGGTCTCGAACCCCTATTAACTCTAATTACGCGCCTATAAAGTATAGTATCGCCGTTATAATACAATCTGAAGCAATAATTAGTATAAAACTTCTCACAACACTTTCGGTTGTTGCTTTCCCTACTCCTTCTGCTCCGCCTTTTGTATGTAATCCTTCGTAACAAGAAATAATACAAATTAAAACAGCAAAAATAAGACTTTTCAATAATCCGCTGTAAATATCTTTATTTGTCAATGGCTCAAAAGTCATGGATTGATATAAATGTTTTGTAATACCAAGTTTATAATGACCTACTATATAACCTCCAAGCATTCCAATACAATCTGCATATATCGTAAGAATTGGTAAACTGATTATCATTGCCCAAAATCTGGGGACAACAAGATAATTAACAGGATTAGTTCCCATTGTTTCCATTGCATCTATCTGCTCAGTGACTTTCATCGTGCCTACTTCAGCAGAAATAGCCGCTCCGCATCGTCCGGCTACGATCAATGCTGTTAAAACAGGCCCTAATTCTCGTGTCATTGACAAAGCTACAAGAGAAGCAATATACATTTCTGCAGATATTTTCTGCATTTGATATGCACTTTGTAAAGCAAGGACCATACCTGTAAATAAGCTTATTAACGAAACTATGGGAAGGCTCGAATTGCCGATTTTTATTATTTGAGATAATGTCTGTCTAACCCTAAAAGGACGCTGGAACATTTTAGATACTGTATCAAGAAAGAGCAAAAAGCTCGCGCCTGAATATTCAATGAAAGAAAGGGTTTTTTCCCCGAGTTCACGAATATTTTCTTTTATATGCATCATATTTTTTTCCTTTATAGCTTTTTCGTGAATCGGAAATCGGCAATCGTGAATCGGAAATCGATTTATTTTTCGTCTTCCGACTGCCGTCTCCCGACTCCCGAATCTAGATTTACGAATGCTATTAACTCTTCTTAGCAACTGCCTTTTTTGCAGGTTTAAAATCAAGACAATCCGCTTTCCCGTCAACCACTATAGTATGCATGCCCTCTAGTCTACCAGAAATTATTTCTTGAGCTAATGGATCCTCTAAAAATCTTTGTATTGTCCTTTTTAATGGTCTTGCACCAAAAACCTTATCAAATCCTTTTTCAATAAGGAACTCCTTGGCTTTATCAGTAAGCTGCAATTCTATTTCCCTGCCTTTTAGTCTTTTTTGAACGGATTCTATCTCGATCTCTATTATCTTTTCAAGATCATTCTTTGTTAATGAATGAAATACTATCATGTCATCAACACGATTAAGAAATTCCGGTTTAAAAACTTTCTTTATAGCATCGCTTAATTTGTTTTCCAATTGTTTATGTTCTTGAGATAGATCTTCTTTAACATTGAATCCAATAGAACCTTTTTCACCTAACATACTTGCGCCTACATTCGTTGTCATTATCAAAATAGTATTTTTGAAATCAACTTTTCTTCCAAAAGAATCTGTTAATCTTCCCTCTTCAAGCACCTGTAACAAAAGATTGAAAACATCAGGATGGGCTTTTTCAATCTCATCCAATAGAACAACAGAATAAGGACGTCGCCTGACTTTCTCTGTAAGCTGTCCGCCTTCATCATATCCGACATATCCCGGAGGCGCTCCAACAAGTCTTGAAACATTGAATTTTTCCATATACTCAGACATATCTATCTGTATAATTGCATCTTCATTGCCGAACATGAATTTTGCTAATTTTTGTGCTAGAAGTGTTTTTCCTACGCCCGTTGGGCCCATAAAAATAAAAGAACCTATTG
The DNA here is from genome assembly GCA_028702395.1 of Candidatus Omnitrophota bacterium. Taxonomy (GTDB): domain Bacteria; phylum Omnitrophota; class Gorgyraeia; order JABMRN01; family JABMRN01; genus JAQVOV01. The sequence continues at coordinate 7,160 of JAQVOV010000028.1, read as the reverse complement.
GTCTGTTTGGATCTTTTATTCCTGCTCTTGAACGCCTTGCTGCAGCTGCAATAGCTCTAATAGCTTCACTCTGACCTATTACCTGCTTCTGCAAAGCTTCTTCCATTTTCATATACTTTTCAGACTCTTTTTGTTCAAGTTTTACAATAGGAATACCTGTCCATTTTGAAACGATCTCTGCAACATCTTCTTCTGTAACACTAAGGGTTTCTTTTCCTGTAACTTCTTTCCAATGTTTTTTCTTATCATTAAGTTCCGCTTTAAGTTTTCTTTCTTTATCTCTTATTGCAGCAGCTTTTTCAAAATCCTGTTCTTGCACAGCTTCTTCTTTTTCCTTCTGTATATTTTCTATTTTTTGTTCAACATCTTTAAGATCAGGCGGTGCTGTCATCACCGAAAGCCTGGCTTTTGAGCCTGCTTCATCTATCAGATCTATTGCTTTATCAGGAAGGAATCTCCCTGTAATATACCTATCTGAAAGCTTAGCTGCAGCAACAAGAGCTTCATCAAGGAATTTCACTTTATGATGTGCTTCATATTTGTCCCTTAACCCTTTTAAGATCTCTACAGTTTCGTCTACTGAGGGAGGTTCCACCACTATTGTCTGAAAACGCCTTTCAAGCGCAGCATCTTTTTCAATATGTTTCCTATATTCGTTTATTGTAGTAGCTCCTATACATTGAATTTCTCCTCTGGAAAGTGCAGGTTTTAACATGTTAGAAGCATCTATTGCACCCTCTGCTCCTCCTGCTCCTACAAGGGTATGTATCTCGTCTATAAAGATCATGACATCTTTAGATCTTTTAAGTTCATCCATAACAGCTTTTATTCTTTCTTCAAATTGCCCTCGATATTTTGTTCCGGCAACCATTAAAGCAAGATCTAGAATAAATATTTTTTTATCTCTAAGGATCTCAGGGACGTTTCCATCAACGATCTTTGTAGCAAGACCTTCGACAATGGCTGTTTTACCTACTCCTGCTTCTCCAATAAGCACAGGATTGTTCTTAGTCCTTCTTGCCAGTATTTGTATGACTCTTTCTATTTCATTCGCACGCCCGATCACAGGATCCAAGCTTCCTTCTTTTGCAAGTTTTGTAAGATTACGTCCGTAAGCCTCTAAAGCTGCTGTTTTACTTTTTTTCTGCTGTGGTTGTTCTTCTCCTGTTTCAGTTTCATAACCTGGGATCGAAGACCCAAGTAAACTCATTATACCCATACGAACTTTATCCAGGTCCATTTCCATATTTAGCAGAACCTGAGCAGCTATCCCTTCGCCCTCCCTGATAAGTCCTAAAAGAAGGTGTTCTGTTCCTATATAGTTATGTCCAAGATTATGTGCTTCATCCATAGCAAGTTCAATGACCTTTTTTGCTCTAGGAGTAAAAGGGATATCTCCTGTTATAGGTTTATCCGGACCCTTTTGTACAAATCTTTCAATTTCATGTCTTATTGTTTCGGAAGTAAGTCCCATACTTGCAAGTACTGCAGCAGCAACACCTTCTCCCTCTCTAATAAGTCCAAGGAGAATATGTTCTGTTCCTATGTAATCATGTCTGAATTGTTTGGCTTCTTCTTTTGCCAATAAAATAACTTTTCTTGCACGTTCTGTAAATCTATTGAACATTGCCATTTATTTTTCCTCCATTATATGTGTTTTTGAGTATTGTGTCGTGAGTATTGTGTAATGTGTCTGTTGTGGAATTCTAAATTTTAGTCTTCCTCAAAAGACTCATGACACAGGACTCATGACTCATTACTCACTAACGCATTTACTCTTCTACTTTTTTTAATTTTTCTCTTATAAGTTCTGCCCGTTTTCTATCACGTTCTTCAGGATTGAGATTTCTTTTCTCCATTTTCTGTAGATGCGCAGGCTGCAATAAAATAAAAAGCTCATTTACCGTACGTAGATCTAACCCTTTTATGATCCCAAGGTTCACTCCCATTCTTATTACTGAAAGTAACGTTATAGTTTCGTTACTTGTTATTATCCTTGCACTTTTCAATGTCCCTAAAGAACGCCACACTTTATCTTGAACCTCTGTTTTGTTTTTTGTCATTATCATTTCTCGTGTAGTGGCTTCTCTATTTATTATCTTTTCGATCAGTCTTGCAATACTTTCTATAAGTTCTGTTTCAGAGTGCCCTAAAGTCACTTGATTGGATATCTGGAACATATCTCCTGTAGCTTCAGTCCCTTCTCCGTAAAGACCTCTCATTGTGAGCCCTAGTTTTGATATTGCTTCAAAAACTTTCCCTACCTGATTCGTTAAAACAAGTGCAGGTAAATGTATCATTAAAGATGCCCTTAAACCAGTACCAAGATTTGTTGGGCAAGCTGTAAGATAACCTAACTCATCACTGAACGAATATTTAATAACTTCTGCTATTTCATCATCAAGTTTATTGATAACACTCCATGCATTAAGTATATTGAATCCTGATTGAAGGACTTGTATCCTAAGATGATCCTCTTCATTGACCATTATACTTAGCATTTCCTTATCATCAAAAACAATGGCTTTTGCATCACCGTCTTCTGTATGTTCTATGCTCATAAGATGTCTTTCAACAAGAAAATCCCTGTCTACGTCTGAGATCTCGCCAATATTAATAGTTGTAGTTCCTTTAAGGGCTTTGACATTTTTAAATCCCTCCATTATCTCTTGTCTTATCTTAATTCTTTCTTCATTAGATGCTTGGTTAAAAAACCTGTGGTCTGCAAGGTTTCTTGCAAGCCTTACTCTGCTTGAAAGAACAATATCCGACTTAGGACCTATACCTTTAAGCCATTCACTTTCTTTATATAAAAGATCATTTATTTCCATTTTTATTTCCTTTTTTAGGATCTCTTTTTTGCCTTAGCATTTCGTTCAATTCTTTTATTCTATCTCTAAGGTCAGCAGCACGTTCAAAATTCTCAAGAGCAATAGCTTCCTGCAGATCTATCTTACATTTATGAAGTTCTTTTGCGTGTTCACTCAATCCTTCTTTAGATGACTTGAAAGGCACTTTTCCGATATGCCTATCAGAACCATGTATCCTTTTTACCAAAGGTAAAAGTTGTTTTCTGAAAATTGAGTAACATGCAGGACACCCTAGTCTTCCTACTTTCTCAAAATCAGAAATACTGAATCCGCAAGATTTGCATTTTACATTTGATTTTGCTTCAAATGGTGTTGGCTGATCAAAGTTTGCAAGTCCGGCCAAAAGGTCAGAAAGTCCAAAATGGGTTTCCATTTCTTGGCCTTTTTCTCTTGCACAAGTCTCACATATATGCAGTTTAGTGACCTTGTTGTTAATTATCTCTGTAAGATGAACTGTTGCTTCTTTTTTTTGACATATTTGGCATAGCATATTTATTCCCTCGATAAAAACCTTAATACAAAAGACTAAAGATAAAAGATAAAAATCTAGCTATCATTGTGGTGTCTTTTTTTCCTCGTAGGGGCGTATTGCAATACGCCCCTACAAAAACCACATTCAGGACGTTCCACCCTTTTATCTTTATTCTTTTATCTTTTATCTTGACCTCTATATTAACTATTATAGTTTAACGCCTTCTCTCACTGTAGCTTTTCTGAAATAGTGTAAAAGCACAGCTGTTATTGGTCCTGGTTTACCGGTATTTATTATCTTTTTATCGACCTTCACAACAGGTATAAGCTCAGCAGCTGTACCTGTAAGAAAACATTCGTCTGCTTTATAGATCTCATTAAGCTTAAATTTCTTTTCTATGACTTCTATCCCCAGCTTAGAAGCAATTCGCATGACAGTATCTCGTGTAATACCTTCAAGAAGACCTATTGAAGCTATCGGCGTAATAAGTTTGCCTTTTTTTATAATAAAAATATTATCACCTGTACATTCAGAAACATATCCAGCATCTGTAAGCATAATAGCCTCATTGACCCCTGCATCAATAGCGTCTATTTTTCCTAAAATATTATTTAGATAATTAAGTGATTTTACTTTCGGATGTATAGCTGTCGGTGAATTTCTTCTGGTCTTAGCAGTAATAATGTTAAGGCCATTTTCATAAAAAGCCTTTGGATAAAGAACAATTTTATCTGTAATAATGATAATTGAACTTTTACCTTTACATTTTCTGGGATCAAGTCCAAGATCTCCTATTCCTCTTGTAACAATAAGTCGAATATATGCATCTTTTAAATTGTTTTTTCTAAGAGTTGTAACAACTGCACTTATCATGTCTTTGGGAGAAATAGAGATATTAAGTCTAATGGATGCAGCTGATTCGTACAATCTTTTTATGTGTTCCTTTAGTTTAAAAACTATTCCATCATATGCTCTTATCCCTTCAAAAACACCGTCTCCATATAAAAGACCATGATCAAAAATAGACACAGAAGCTTTCTTGCTGTCTACAAATTTTCCATTAAGATATACCATGTTTTTCTTTGCCATTATTTGTAAAACTCCTTAATTTATAATAAATATATTACGTCTATATTGTGTTGTAATTATAATATATTAAGTGCTTATCATTGTCAATATGTTTTTAGATGATTGGATTGGGTAGTGAGCTAAGAGCCACGAGCTACGCGCAGCGAGCTGTGAGCTTATGTCTAAAGGCTAATAGCTGACAGCCAGTACTCTTTTTTCCTTACAAGTCTATTCTCACATCGAATTATAATATTTATATAATTCTACCGTCTCTAATTTCAATAACCCTATCAAAATGGTTATCCCCATTAAGATTATGTGTAACAATTACTAATGTCATTCCTTTTTGTTTATTGATCTTGAACAAAAGTTCTTGTATTTGTTGACTTGTAACTGTATCAAGATTTCCCGTTGGTTCATCGCACAATATTATTTCAGGATCATTTATAAGGGACCTTGCAATAGCCACCCTTTGAGCTTCCCCTCCTGATAATGTTGAAGGCACATGTTTAGATCTATTCTCTAAACCCACATCGTAAAGCAGATATTCCGCTTTTCTCTTGATCTGTTTTCTACTGCTTATTTTACCGATCATAGCAGGAAGCATAACATTTTCCAAAGCAGTAAGATCCGGCAAAAGATTGTAAAATTGATATACAAATCCTATTTTTCTATTCCTCAACCTTGCTCTTTTTTGTTCATTTATTTTATAGACATCAACATTATTCAAAAAAACTTTTCCTGAGCTAGGCCGATCTAACCCTGACATAATATGCAGCAATGTAGATTTACCTGCACCTGATTTACCTACAATAGCAACTGTTTCACCTTTTTTAATTGAAAGAGTGACATCCTTCACAGCTTCTATCTTGTTCGTGCCTCTACCGAATATCTTGCATAAATTCTGTGTTCTTATCATTATATTTCCTTACTCATAACGAACAGCTTCGATAGGGTCAAGTCTTGAAGCTCTTAAAGCAGGATACACTCCTGAGATCAAGGCTATCAACAATGCAAAAATAACGACTGAGACTACATCAGGAAGATTCACAACAGATGGGATCTCAGAGAAATAATATATATCACTTGGGAAAAGTTCGATCCCTAATGTTTTTTCTATAAGATCCGCTATTAGATTAATATTATCCGCTATTGCCACTCCGGCTGTTCCTCCTAATATCGTACCTGAAAATCCTATGAAAAAAGCCTGAAGAAAGAATATTACAGAAATACTGAAAGGGGTTGCACCTATTGTTTTAAGAATACCTATATCCTTTGTTTTTTCCATAACAAGCATTATAAGTGTACTTACAATATTAAAACATGCAACCAGTACTATCAGCCCTAATATTATGAACATCATCTTTTTTTCCATAGCAAGTGCTTTCATAAGATTTTTATCAAGATCCATCCATGAGTTAACGATAAAAGGATATCCCAGTTTTTCTTGAAGACGTTTTTTTGTTGAGTCAACATTGAATTCATTTTTGACTTTTATGCCTACAGCAGAAACACTTTGTGTTTTAAAAAGTTCTTGTGCAGTTTCAAGCGAAACACATACCATGTTGGCATCATAATCATATCGACCTGTACTAAAACTGTCGCTGACAATAAGGTCTTTTGATTTGCGTGTACTAGGACAAACAAGTGAAACTGCATCACCTTTTTTTAGTGATGATCTTTTTTGTAATTCTGAACCTAGTATAATAGTATCATTATTGATCTCCAGCTTACCGCTTTCTGTAAAATTCTCAATATTGGTTGTAAGTATTTCCTTTTTAGGATCAACCCCTTTCATGAGAACACCCACAACTATATCGCCTATTTTAAGCAATGCCTGTTCCTCTATGAAAGGCGCAAAAGCTACGGTTTCAGGATCATTTTGAATTACCTCTATTAATTCAGAAGAAGCATCTACCCCATCTTGTCCAATAACAATAACATGTGCATATGTACCTATTATTTTATCTTTTATTTCCTGATCAAATCCGGTCATGATAGATAAGACAATTATCAAAGCTGCAACACCAACAGTTATACCGGCAACAGAAATAAAACTTATCAAAGAAATAAATCTATTATGTCTTCTTGAAAAAAGATATCTAAGACTGATAAATATGGTCCACATATAGCTCCTCTATAGCACGTTTAAGATAAAAGACGAAAGATAAAAATCTAAATGTTCTTGGAGAATCTTTTTTTTCTTTGTAGGGACGTATTGCAATACGCCCCTACAAAAACCTCTCGCAGAACCTTCCACCCTTTTATCTTTGTTCCCTGCCTGCCGGCAGGCAGGTTTTATCTTTTATCTTGCAAATCTATTCACTATCCACTTGTTCTTCAGTTGACTTCTTCTCAGGTTTTAGTTGAGGGAAAAGAATAACATCTCTTATATTTGCACTATCAGTTAAAAGCATTACAAGTCTGTCTATTCCAATACCAAGTCCGCCTGCAGGAGGCATACCATATTCTAAGGCTGTAACAAAATCTTCATCATAATTCTCACCTTGTTCCATAAACCTTTGTCTTTGTTCGATGGGATCATTAAGTTCAGAATAAGCATTAGCTATTTCCATTCCACCCATGTATAGCTCAAATCTATCAGTAAGTAGCGGCTGTTCTTTTTTTGTTTTTGCAAGAGGGCACATTTCCTTGAACATATCAACAACAAAAACAGGATGATTACCTGCTTCAGGTTCAACAAGTTCTCCTACAATATTGATTATCTGTGTTCTTCCGAGTTCTTCACC
>JAQVOV010000154.1 GCA_028702395.1 Candidatus Omnitrophota bacterium | reverse complement strand
CTCTCCTAATACTTTTGTTGCATCGGCTAATTGTGCTGTATATTGCCAAGCAAAACCTGTTTTTCTTGATATTGATCATAGAACGTATAACTTAGATCCAGTTAAACTTGCCCAAAAGATAACATGTAAAACCAAGGCTGTTATTCCTGTTCACTTTGCAGGACAAAGCTGTGATATGACTAAAATAAAGCAAATAATTGCAGGAAAAGAACAAGAATATGGACATAAGATCTATATAATTGAAGATGCCTGTCATGCTCTTGGATCTGAATATAAACATGAAAAAATAGGGAGTTGTAAGTTTTCAGATATAACAGTTATGAGTTTTCATCCTGTTAAGCATATAACTACAGGAGAGGGTGGCATTCTTCTAACTAATGATAAATACTTATTTTTCATGTTTTTGCTTATGCGTTCACATGGGATCACTAGTAATGCCGAAGAAATAATTCTCAAAGAAAACATGATGGGAAATGAAGTCAAACCTGGTTATTATGAGCAACAGTTTTTAGGATACAATTATCGTATTACAGATATACAAAGTGCATTAGGATTATCGCAATTGAAAAAACTACCTTTTTTTATTGAAGAAAGACGCAAAATAGTAGAAATTTATAATAATGAATTTAAGGATATTAAACATTTAACAATACCTTTTGAGAATGACGAGGTAACAAGTAATTATCATTTATATGTGGTGCAGATAGATTTTGAAAAGATAGGCAAAAAACGGACAGAAGTTATTCTGGAATTGAGGAAAAAGGGAATACAAACGCAAGTTCATTATATCCCTGTATATTATCAGCCTTTTTATAGAGAAAAATTTGGGTATGCTACAGGAGAATGTCCTGTTTGCGAAAAGTACTATAACCAATGTTTATCTATCCCGCTTTTTCCTGCAATGAAAATTAAGGATGTTGAACATGTTGTACGGAGCATTAAGGAGAGCATTAAATGTGTATAGGACTTAAACTTTGGTCTATAAATGATAATTACATAGAACATGCAAAAAAGCTTTTTAAAGAAGGGATATATGATTATATAGAACTTTATGCAGTTCCTAATAGTTATAGTAACTGTATTGACATGTGGAAAAATATAAATGTTCCTTATATTGTTCATGCTCCGCATTTTATGCATGGAATGAATCCTGCCAGACAGGAATGTATTGGGACTAATATTGAATTTGCCAATGAAGCAATAAGATTTGCAGACACATTAAATTCTAAATATATTATTTTTCATCCAGGAGCAGAAGGAAAAACAGAAAATACCATAAAATTCTTTAAAAAGATAAATGATAAACGGATTCTCGTAGAGAATAAACCATATCATGGGCTTCCTGAGAATGTTATTTGTAACGGCAGTACAGTTGAAGAGATAAAACAAATAATAGATGATTGTGGAGTTGGTTTTTGCTTTGATATTCCACATGCAATATGTTCTGCAAAATCTCATAATCAAGATTGCTTGGAGTTAATTAAGGAGTTTCTGGAAATGTCTCCGAAAATGTTTCATTTGTCAGATGGAGATGTTGATACTTTTTTTGATGAACATTCACATTTGGGAAAAGGGAATTATCCTTTAGAGAAAATAGTGCCGTATCTTCCCCAAAACATGATGGTTACAATAGAGACAGAAAAGCAAAGCAATGTCTCCTTAGATGATTTTGTTGAAGATGTTAATATCTTTAAAATAATGATAAGCGACATAAGAAAATAATATGGTGTGTTTTATATGTTAAACAAATTATCACTTGGAACGGTACAGTTTGGGCTTAATTATGGTATAGCTAATAATTCTGGCCAGATCAACAAAGCGGAAGTCTTTAAAATACTTGATTATTGTAAAGATAATAACATAAATTGTCTTGATACAGCATATGAATATGGTAATTCGGAGAATATTATAGGGCAATTTCTAAAGCAAAATGAAAATTTTTTTAAGGTAGTATCAAAGACCCCTAAATGCAAAGGTAAAGAGAATTGTTTTATTGAAAAGGGGTTAGAAGGATCCCTAAAACGGTTGGGATGTAAAAGTATATATGGATATTTAATCCATGATATTTCAGAGCTTAAAGTTCACGGGCAACAATGGATCAATAGACTACAGGAATTAAAAAAACAGGGAAAAGTAGAAAAAATAGGGATTTCCCTATATCTCCCTACAGAATTAGATTTTATATTAGATAACAATATGAATATAGATCTAATACAGCTTCCTTACAGTGTTTTTGATAGAAGATTTGAAAATTATTTTGATGTATTGAAGAGCAAAAATATAGAGATACATGTGAGATCTGTTTTTTTACAAGGGTTACCTTTTGCTCAAGAAAACAGATTTGTTGGTATATTAGAAAAAGCTAAAAGCAGAGTTTTAGCTTTAAAAGAAATCAGTAAAAAAAAGAAAATACCATTACTTGCTTTGTGCTTTTGTTTTGTTTTGCTTAACGAGCGTGTTGATAAAGTAATTTTCGGAGTTGATAGTGTTAAGCAATTAAAGAATAATATTAAGATGTTAAAGCATGTGAAGGATGTTGCAAATATAGAAGATATATTAAATGCTATCATCATTGATGATGAGCAAGTTTTGCTTCCTATGAATTGGGGTGAAAAGTGAAAGCTACTGTAATAATACAGGCACGATATGCCTCTACAAGATTGCCTGGAAAGGTCCTTATTCCGTTGAAAGGGAAAACAGTTATTGAACACGTTATTGGTAGATGTAAAAACGCACAAACAATAGATAATGTAATAGTTGCAACGTCACACGAAGAAACCAATGAGAAAATCGTAAATAAAATGAATGAAATAAAACAAGTTGTTTTTCGTGGTTCGGAAAATGATGTTTTAGATAGATATTATAAATGTGCAAAACAGTTTAGCATAAAACATATTGTTCGTATAACATCAGATTGCCCAATAATAGATCCTTTTGTTATTGATACAGTTGTGCAAAGATATTTTCAAACACATGCAGATTATTGTTCTAATGCTGTTGAAAGAACATATCCAGATGGACAGGATGTAGAAGTTTTTAGTTTTGAAACATTGGAAAAAACTTGGAAAAATGCAAAACTTTTATCAGAGAGAGAGCATGTTACTTCATATATAAGAACATTTCCGGAGTTATTTAAAATAGAGGGGATTGTAGAAGAAAGGATGTTGGGGAATAAAAGATGGACATTAGATCAAAATGAAGATCTCGAGTTTATAAGAAAGATTATGGATGCTTTATATGATGAAAATCCATGTTTTTCAATGGAGAGTGTTTTGGCTTTCCTTGAAAAAGAACCTAATTTGGAAAAAACAAATAGCCATATAGAAATAAATGAAGGTTATAAAAAGTCATTAGAAAAAGATAAGGAAGATGAATATGGGAAAAGGACAAAAATTATATAAAAAAGCAAAACAACTTATTCCAGGTGGAACACAACTTCTTTCAAAAAGACCTGAGATGTTTTTACCAGATCTTTGGCCAGCATATTATAGTAAAGCTAAAGGTTGTAAAGTATGGGATCTAGATGGCAATAAATATACTGATAT
>JAQVOV010000153.1 GCA_028702395.1 Candidatus Omnitrophota bacterium | reverse complement strand
TTTTCTATAACAGAGGCTAAAAAAGATTCCCTTTCCCGTATATCTTTTTCCCTTTCATTACGTTCTGTAACATCTATTATAGTACCACACATTCTGCAAACCCTACCGTTTTCATCAGGCAAGAATACCCCATGCTCTTCAATAAAAATATATGTTCCGCATTTTTTCCTAAATCTATATTGAATATCATATTTTGTACAGTTTTTTTGTGCTTTTTCGATCATAGATAGAACTTCTTTTCTATCACTAGGGTGTATTTTTTCAGTCCAGCTTACCACATCAACAGATCCAAACTCTTCTTTGGTATAACCTGTGATCTCCTCAATGGCTCCGAACCACTTTATCTTCCCTGTTCTGGGATCATAATCAAAAAGCAATTGACCTGTTTGCTCAGATGTAATACGATATCTTTCCTCATTTTTTTTCAATTCTTCTTCTGTGTTTTTAATATCCGTTACGTCCTGATGAACAATGATAATTGCCTGTGGTTTTCCGTTTTTATCTGTTAATATAGAACCATTGACTCTTGCTATATATACTGATCCGTTCTTTCGCATGAATTTCAAATACTCGTTCTCTGCTATTTCACCTAGGAACAATTTTTTAATGATCTTTTCATATTTTGAAATATCTTCTTCACATATGATCTTTTCCATTTTAAGGCCGAATAAAATATTTTTCTTAGTATATCCATTTTGTTTTACAGCAGCATTGTTTATAGTCACTATCTTCCCATCAAGATCAACAATAGAGACCCCATCTACCATACTTTCTATTATATTTTCAACATATTCTTTCGTAACAGTTGTGTTCTGCAGCTGCATACTCATTTGCATAAAACTTTTTGCAAGTTCTTCAATTTCATCTTTGGTATGAATATCTATTTTGGCAGATAGGTTACCTTTTCCTATTTCCAAACTTGCTTGTTTAAGAGCTAAAATAGGTTTGGATATGCTCTGAGCAACCAATAACCCTAATAAAACCGATATTATTGCTATTAAAAAAGAAAACCCTAATAGCTTATTACGTAATATGACAACAGCCTCAAAAATATCAGCAGAATTATAATCAAGTACCAATATCCATCCTAAGCCTTTGTATCGCGAATACCCTTTTGAATGGACAATAATGAACATTTTTCTATTATTGACCACATCTTCTATATATGAAGGCAAAAGCCCATCGACATTCTCTTTAAGATGTTCATAAAGGACTCCTGATCCATTACCATTGCCTAATTCATGTTCTTTTGTCGAAAAGATCAAATTACCATCTTTTGTAAAAAGCTTTATTTCTAAAGATTCAATATTCTGTTCTTTAATTATTCTTTCAGATATCCTTGTTATGGCATTGAATATTTGATCAATGTTCAATACGGCTTTAACAACCCCTAGAAAATTCCCTGAAACATCCTTTATTGGAAAACTAATAGAAAGTGAATAAGATTCAGAGCTTTTATCATATTCTATATCGTGGACCAACAGACCGTTTTTTTTAGCCTCTTGCCACCATTGTTCATCAGCCTGAAAAAAATCAGAGGTTTTGTTTGTTAGAGCAATAATTGCTCCATATTTATTAGTGACAAATATCTCCCCGAAAACATCCTCTCCATATAGTGTTTTCAAATAACTTCTCAAACTTTTCAAGTTTTGTGAAAAACTGTTTCTGATCAATGCTTCCATAAAAGGAGTGACAGCCGTTCTATCTGATCCAACCCATATTCTATCCTGTTGATCAATATATGTCTGAATATTTTCTTTTTCGCCGAACTCTTTGTTAGAGATCAAAAAGTCTTCAAATAGAACAGTGTTTTTAAAATAAAGTTCTAATATTTCTATTTTTGTGTTTATATCTTTATCAATGTTAGCCATTAACTCTTGGCATATTATGGTAGAACTTTTCCCTATTTCTTCTTTTAATAGGTGTTGGGCTTTATTGGCAGAAAAATAACCAACAATAAGCACGAACAAAGAGATCGTTAAAAAAGTTATGACCAGTTTTTCAGCTATTTTCATTTATAATCCCACAGCGAATTTTATTCCAAAAATAAATACTACTACTGCTATCAGAAATGTTAACAAGCTTACAATAAAGGCTTTAACCCCAACTTTTGTGAATACTTTTCTGATATCAGCATTTAATCCAACAGCAGCCATAGTTATGCTCCATAATATTGTTAATATAATATTAAGCAATGGAGCAAAACGATCATATAAGTACGGAAGCAAAGAAAAAATTATACCTGCTCCTAAAAAACTCCATAAAAACCAGGGAAAGAACACTCTCCCTTTTATCAAGCTTCCAAACAATGGTATTATAAATAACAGCCCTAGATACCTTACTGTTTTTACAGAAATAGCAAGATCTTTTATGTAAGACGGCATATGTGCAACTGATGCTTTCACAAACCCTGTAAACTGCAAAACTGTTCCTGAAAATACGCCATACTCTATTTGCGAAAGCCCAAAGTATTTACCTAAAAAAGGGAGGATAATGAATAACCCCATTAGGGCTGCTATAAAAACAGGTATTAAGCTGTTGGAAATATCGTCAGGTTCGGCATCAATTACTTTAGAAGCTACAACTATTGCAGAGGCCCCGCAAATAGTGCTTCCAGCAACGATCAAACAGGTTGTTTTTTCATTAAGACAAAAAGCTCTTGATAGCAAATAACCTGAGATCACATAAACAACAAAAACAATGAAGAACAAAAATATGTAATTTGTATCAACAGATAATATCTTAACGAAATTAAGATTAACTGCACCGTAAAAAATGACTCCAATGGGAATAAAATATGAGGCTACTAGGTTAATACTTGGAATAAGTTCTTTTTTTGATTTTACGAATACTCTAAAGAGCATGCCTAATATAAGGGCAATAACTAATGGGTCAAAAACTGGATCATTACTGAACTGTGCGATCGCTACTGCTGTTAAACCAATAAAAAAAGGGGATAGGATCGATGGCCATTTTTTGAACATATAATGCTCCTTTTTAGAAAATTATTGGCACATAGTAACTAACAAAATTTTCTTTATTGAGGAATTGCCTTTAAAATTGCATATGCTGACAAAGACTTAAAAGCAAAATTCAAAGATCTCATCGATCAAAAAAATAAACAATAGTTTTTGTTTAAAAATATTTATTTTTTTATATTTTCTAAATATTAATCTAATTTTATATAATATACCCTTTGAAATGTAAAAGCAAGAAAAATCCCATGTTAGCACTTAGTTATCTGGAGATATCTTGTGAAACTGCCTCTTTGTAAGGGTCTGACTCGCTCTTTAAAGTCTATTTCTGGATCTTCAAATATTTCGCGGTACGTAGCTCGTAGAATAAAAAATAGGGGTTTTATGTTTTAGCACTCTTCTTGCTATTTTGCTTGCTGGAAGCACTTCTATACATAGCCGGTGTCCCTTCTCCACATGCTTAGGGCCAGGCCCCAAGTTTTTTGCTAAAAGATTATGTGGGCATATGCTCATGAAACTGTAATTAACTTTTAACCATCTTTATCCCGCATTTTGGACAAGTTACTGAATAACACGGAATTCCACGTTGA
>JAQVOV010000152.1 GCA_028702395.1 Candidatus Omnitrophota bacterium | reverse complement strand
AAATAAATACGACTGTAGGTGATATAGCAGGCAATAAAAAACTGATATTGGACTATATTGTCAAAGCTAAAAAAGAAAAAGCAGAGCTTGTTGTTTTTCCGGAATTGACGCTTACTGGCTACCCTCCAGAAGACCTTCTCTATAAACAAATTTTTGTTGATGATAATATCAATGCCTTTAATGAAATTGTACCACAAACTAAAGGAATTTCAGTAATATTAGGTTTTGTTCATAAGCAAGATCAAAAGATCTATAATGCTGCTGCAATGATCCATAATTCAAAAGTATTGGGAATATATAGAAAACACGAGCTTCCTAATTATGGTGTTTTTGATGAGAAAAGATATTTTTCTAAAGGAAATGATGTTTTGGTGTTTGATCAGTTGAAAGAATCTTTTGCTGTAAATATTTGTGAGGATATATGGGTTGAGAATAGTATTGCTCAAAAGCAGGCAGAACAGGGAGCTAAGATATTAATTAATATTTCTGCTTCACCTTATGATTATAAAAAACAAAAACAAAGAGAATCTGCTTTATTTAAATGCTCACAAAAAACAGGAACAATGATCATATATGTCAATCTTATTGGAGGACAGGATGAAGTTGTTTACGATGGCGGCAGTATGGTATTTTCCTCTAAAGGCGAAAAAATATATAAAGCAAAAATTTTTGAGGATGATTTTTTTATTTTTGATACGCAAAAAAATTCCCAAAAACAGGCCCTTACGCAAACAGATGACACTATTGAAAATATGTATAAAGCACTTGTTCTTGGATCCAGAGATTATATACGCAAGAATAATTTCAAAAAAGTCATAATAGGTATAAGCGGGGGAATTGATTCTGCACTTGTTGCGGCAATAGCCTGTGATGCAATTGGCAAAGAAAATGTTGTGGGAGTCTCTATGCCTTCAAGGTATAATTCCGAAGAGACCAGATCAGATGCAAAGATACTTGCTAAGAACCTAGGTATTGAATTCAAGGAAATATCTATAGAAGATATTTATAAAGTATATGTTGATTCGTTGAACAAAGACCATGAATTCAAGCAAAAAGGGCAGGATATCACTGAAGAGAACATTCAGGCAAGAATTCGAGGAAATATCTTAATGGCTCAGTCCAATAAATTCGGGTATCTTGTTCTCAGCACAAGTAATAAAAGTGAATCAGCAGTAGGATATACAACACTTTATGGGGATATGTCAGGAGGATTTGCCCCTATACAAGATGTATATAAAACTAATGTCTTTAAACTGTCTAAACATATAAATGCAGTGAACAATAAAGAGATCATTCCATTAACTATAATAAAAAGAGCTCCTTCTGCAGAATTGAAGATAGGTCAAAAAGATAGTGATTCTTTACCTGATTATGAGCTTTTAGACGATATTTTAAAAGATTATTTAGAAAAGAACGAAAGTATCAAACAAATGTCTGCCAAACATGAACGCAAAATAGTTGAAAAAGTAGTAGGAATGGTAGATAACAGTGAATATAAAAGACGGCAAGCTGCTCCAGGAGTTAAAATAACAAGACGAAATTTCGGAAAAGACTGGAGAGTTCCTATCACCAATGGGTATAAAGAAAAATAGCAGGCTTTTATGGAAAAAGAACTACCTCTGGTAAGTATTTGTGTTCCCACAAAAGACAGACCTGAATACTTAAGACAATCAATAAAAAGCATATTAGCACAGGACCTTTTAAACATGGAGATAATTATCAGTGATAATGCTTCAACAATACAGACTTTTAACGTTGTTAATGAAATTCATGATAAAAGAATAAAGTATAGTAGGAACAATAAAGATCTGGGATTGGTAGGTAATTTAAATAGATGTATTGCTATGGCAAGAGGTAAATATATCTGTATTTTTCATGATGATGATATTATGCTTAATGAAAATATCTCTAAAAAAGTGGAAATGCTTGAAAGTAATCCTAATGTTGCCTTAGTTCATTCTGATATAAAAAGAATAGATGAAAATTCAAATATTATAGGAAAACATTGGGCCAGTGATCAGGCAATATCAAAAATCACATACGCAAAAGATATGTTTGAACTTCTTCTCACAGATAAAAACCCTATATGTGCTCCTTCTGTAATGGTCAGGCGAAAAGTTTATGATGAAGTAGGGTTGTTTGATGAGAAACTTGATTATACCTGTGATTGGAATATGTGGATGCGAATAGCGGCATTGCACGATATAGGATATATTGATCAACCTCTTATCCTTTATAGATGTCATAAAGATATGGGTACTCAGAAGTATTTGAGGACAAAAGGGGTGTCTCAAATATATCAAGCTAAAATTCGGGCTATTGAAAAACTTGGCAAAGATAACGATAATTATTGTGCATATATCCGGCAAGTAAAAAAATACACAAAACAAAGGGCTTTAAAATTAGCTAAACGCTATTTTAAACGCAAAGAATTCAAAGAAGCTATAAGATCTTTTTTCTTAGGGATTATTATATAATAGAGTAAACAGTTCAGAACTTTCACCTTGGTGAAAGTTCTGAACTGTTCACTTTAGATCAATGATAATGGCGACACAAAAGGCTTGCTCGAATAAGTAAAACCAGAATAAATAGCAAATCTTGTTTTATTTGTTGCAATTTTGCAGCATTAGTCTTACAATATTATAGATTGGTAAAGAATTTTAAAAGATGTTGAAAAGGGAGGACTTATGTGGAAGAAGTACAAAAAAATATGGATAACAATTATAGTTATTGTTCTATTGATCTTTTCTAAAGATATCTTATTAAGATCTGTAATTGAAAACTCTGTAGGAGCTGTTACCGGATTAAGACTCAGAATAGGTTCTTTTAGAGTAGGGTTCATTAGATCTATGATCAGCATAAAAGATCTAAAATTATATAATCCACGAGGTTATGAAGATAAAATAATGGTAGATATTCCTGAAATATATCTTGATTTTAATCCTTTAGAAATGATGAGAGGTTATTTCCATTTCAGTGAAGTACGTATACATTTAAAAGAACTAGGAGTTGTAAAAAATGATAAAGGGGAACTTAATCTTGATAGCTTAAAAGTTGTACAAAAATCAAAAAAAGAACAACAAGAGCCAAAAAAACAGACACCTGCTAAAAAAACGAACATGAAAATAGATCTTTTACTTCTTAAGGCTGAAAAAGCATTTTATAAGGATTATACTCAAACACCTGTTTCTATTAAAGAGTATAACATAAATCTAAATGTACAATATAAAGATATAACAAGTATGGAAGCGCTGGTAAGTCTTATTATGACAAAGGTTTTAATGAATACAGCTATTTCTAATTTAACGGGTTTTGATATTAACAGTTTGCAAAGTTCAATTATGAACTCACTTGGTAACGGCTATGATCTTAATGGAATAACTTCCAAAATAGATATTAATAAAGTAGAAAAAACAGTTGATGAAGCTATCAGTAATGTATCGAATAAGCTATCAGGACTGTTCTCAAATTAAGAATTACAAATACTTTTTCTTTTGTTCGTAAAAGGCAGGTTCAAACCTGCCTTTTACGTTATAAGATATCTTTCTTTTTCTTTTTATTGTATTTACAAATGTTAGTGGTATAATAATCGAATTATCTGCGGATA
>JAQVOV010000151.1 GCA_028702395.1 Candidatus Omnitrophota bacterium | reverse complement strand
TATAGCATTGTTATTGAAAATGTCAATATGGGGTGCGATTTTTTTAAGCACGTGTTAAAACGTCAACCCCCGCAAATATAATGTCCACAGTACAAAAAACATGTCTGTCCCTAGAAGCCAATAAGGCTAGATCCCGGTATTTGCCTTCGGCAAAACAGGGATAACATTTTTTGCGCTACGCGTTTCGCGTCTAACTATGAAAACCGATTTTAGAACCTTCCACTTTGAAACATCAAGAAACAAAGACATAGCGATATCTAAGCCCAGTCTTTGTTTCTAACCTGTTAAATCGCCTGCGATATTTTTTAAAAATATCGCAGGAATTAGATTGGCCAACGGCCAATCTAATAGATTTTTTGATTTTAGTATAGTATCTTTCCAAAAAATCGGCGATAAGCTTTATTCAACATTTTACAGTTATGCAACCGTAAGAAGGAATAAAATTGTTTTTGAGAGACATAACAAAAGCTCGACCACGGTAAGCCCTATTAAATATCGAGCTTTTGTTCTAAGCAAATTCCCTCGGTGGGGGAATTTGCGGTCTCGAAAAAACAATTTTATTCCGCTATTTTTTTGAAGCAATCTTTTAAGGGCAGGCAGACACAATACACATTACACATTGACTCATGACACAACGCACAACAGGTTAGGGGTGTCCCGAGAAGCCATGGGTTCCATAATAGTTAATAATTTGACAAACTAAAAAATCTAGTGTATATTTAATGTGTTCACATTAATGAACTTGTATTCATTATTATGAACACAAAGGCGGTAAAAATGAATATAGAAACTTTATTATCTAAAATTAACAGACAAGTACTATACTTTCTTTGTCAGTTTCCGTATGACTCTTTTTACAGTGCTCAAATAGCTAAAAAAACCTCTTTAAGTAAAGGAGGAGTTAGTCAATCTTTACGCTTTTTGACTAAAGAAAAGCTTATTATAGTGCAGCGCAAAGGAAGGATGGCATTTTATCAAATAAATATCTCTTCCCCTATTATACAAAGTTTTAAATTGTTTTATAACCTACTTATGTTAAGACCTTTTATAGAAGCTATCAAACCATATTCCTCTAAAATAGTATTATTTGGGAGTTGTGCAGATGGAACTGATTCAAATCAAAGCGATATTGATATGCTGGTAATAAGCAATAAAAAATCTGAGGTCAGTACATGTTTATCAAGTTTTAAAACAGTCAGGAAAATACAAGTAATATTAAAATCACCTGAAGAATATATTAGTTTGGAAAAAAAAGAGCCTGTTTTTTATAATGAAATTCAAAAAGGACGTGTTTTATGGGACAAAATATAGAGGAAGCTAATTTTAGCGAATGTTTGAAAAAGGGAAGGTTAAAAAAATTTGCAGAAGGACCTTCTTTAATAGAAAAAGAAATAGAAAATGCAAGAAATGATTTAGAAACAGCTTTTGACAGTATCACAAGAGAAAACTATAAATGGGCGACTATTCAGGCATATTATGCAATGTTTCATACTGCAAGAGCCTTGCTCTATTCAAAAGGTTTTCGCGAAAGAAGTCATTATTGTTTAATTGTAGCTATCAAGGCATTATTTGTTGCGGAAAAATTACTGGATATTAGATTAGTTGAAGTTCTGCAAATGGCAAAAACTCTTAGAGAAAATGCAGATTATGAAAATGAATTTTCTCAAGATAGTGCGGAAACTTTAGCAGAAAAAGCTCAAGAATTTTTAAGTAAGGCTAAAGAAATACTTAAACTGAATAATTAAAACGCTTTCTAAGGTCGCAAGGCCCATCTCCCCACATTTGACAAAATCTCTTATCATCCATAAACCGTCAACCCCAGCAAATATAATTTCCACAATCCAAAAAACATGTCTGTTCCTAGTTCTATTTAAACTTAGCAGTGGACAGACATGTTTTTTATAGCTTGAACTTGGGACACACCTAGGAGTGTATATTAAACATTGGTTAGGTGTGTCCCAAGAAGCCAACTTGGGCATAGGACAGACCTCTTTTTTATAGCTTGATCTCGGGACACACATAGGAATCAGTTTGCCCATTGGATAGGTGTGTCCCGAGGAACTTATTTTAAAATACTTTGGATTTTGTAATTATGTGATAAAATAAGACAAACGGGGTTTAAAAAAGTGACAAATTCAAGATCTGACCTCATGGGGTTTATATGAAAAAAATTATATTCTGTTTATGTATTGTTCTTATAACTACTTTAGCAAATGCTCAACAAGTGAACAACGCACTTTTAAATAACTACGATACGGCACTTGTAATTTATAATAGGTCTTCAGAAGAGACGATCAACGTTAATCCAACTTTTAGTGCTCGCCGTTTATCTCCGTGTTCAACTTTTAAAATTTACAATACACTTATTGGTCTGGAACTTGGTCTAATTGAAGGGCCAGATGTTCCTTGGTATAAGTGGGATGGAGTTCATCGGTTTATAGATGGGTGGAATAAGGAGTTGACCCTTCGTGAAGCTTTTAGTGTATCAGCTGTTCCTGCTTATCAGATCTTAGCCAATCAAATTGGTGCTGAACAGATGCAAGGATATCTTGAAAAAATTGATTACGGAAATAAAGATATCTCTAGTGGAATAGATGTTTTTTGGCTTGATCCCCCATGGGGTGTACCGCTTATGATCAGTGCCGATGAACAGGTCGAATTATTAAACAAGCTATTTGACGGGAAATTGCCTTTTTCCAAAAAGAATATTGCGATATTACTAGATATTATGGAGGTGCTTAAGACTGACAAAGGAACGCTTTATGGCAAGACAGGTTCATCCGCAGCTGCAGATGGTAAAAAGTTATTAGGATGGTTTGTTGGATTTCTTGAACACAACGCAACAACATATGTGTTTGCTTGTAATATTACTGGAGGAGAAGAGCCATCCGGCAAAGTTGCAAGAGAGATCGTAGAATCTGTTTTTAGATCACAAGGACTTCTTTAAACTGCCTAACCCCACAAATACATTTCCACACTTTTTTTATCCCATTTTAAAATACTTTGGATTTTTAAATTATGTGGTAAAATAGGATAAATAGGGTGTGAAAAGTGACAAATTCAAGATCTGCCCCCATGGGTTACAAAAGATCTTAAAAGGGGTAAAAGTGGATAGAAAATCTAAGATAAGGGAATATAAAGAAACTCCCCGTCCAATGGGTGTTTTTCAGATAAAGAACAAAATAAACGGTAAAATTCTGATAGGTTCAAGCAATAATTTGCAAGCAAGGTTTAATCGTTTTCGATCCGAGTTGGAGAGAGGTAATTGTCGTAATATTGTGTTACAGAAAGAATGGAACGAGTTTGGAGCAGAGGCGTTTGAATTCGAACAGCTTGAAATTCTTAAGCCATTGGACGATCCTAGTTACGAGCCTGGTGATGATCTACTTGTTCTTGAAGGGCTTTGGCTTGAAAAGACAAAACCATATGGATTGAAAGGGTATAATATACAACCCAAAAAGGTTGTTTAGGTTACGAACCTTTGCGAATAGGGAAAGTGTGGAAGGTGGAGATCGGACACTAAAGATCATGTGACCCTGTAAAATAAGACAAATGGGGTTTGAAAAAGTGATAAATTCAAGACCTGATAGTATGTGAGATATAAATGGTGATTCCAAAGAAAAATCTGTTAAAATAAATCTGATGAAAGAAAACATTTTAACAAAGGAGGAATCACCATGAATTATGTCGGTTGTGAT
>JAQVOV010000150.1 GCA_028702395.1 Candidatus Omnitrophota bacterium | reverse complement strand
AATAATTAAAATGTATATCTGCAATAATAGGAATACTGACACCTTTTTTTATCTTAGAAATTGCGGTAGCATCTTCATGATCTTTTACTGCAACACGAACTATCTCTCAACCGCATTTTTGAAGAGCTTTTATTTGAGCAATTGTTTTTTTGACATCTTTAGTATGTGTGTTTGTCATGGATTGAATAGCAATAGGATTATTACCACCTACTTTTATATTGCCGATCTTTATGACTTTTGTTTTCTTTCGCTTGATCATGTTTTCCTCGTTTATAACAATTTAGTAACTAGTGATTAGTGACTAGTAACTAGAAATAATTAATTTAAAGATATTTCGTTTATAGCAAACCTATCTTAAGATCAATTTATTCTAGTCACTAGTTACTAGTTTCTAGTCACTAAGTTAGTAGTCTCTGCATTACTTGCCTTGATATTCCTAACAACTCTTCTTGCATCAAAATAACTCACATAAATAACAAAGGATAACAATAATATCCAAGCTGTATTTGCCATAACATCCATTGTTTTTACTGATAAAGGTTTTCTTCTTATTTTTTCAATAAAACAAAAAAGGACATGCCCTCCATCTAATACAGGAAAAGGCAGCATATTAAAGATAGCTAAAGCCATTGATATTGTTGCCATCAAACTAATAACAGAAACTATTCCATACTTAACTGAATCTGAAAGTATTTGTATAATTCGAATAGGTCCGCCTACGTTATCTTTAACAGGCATTTGACCTGTTATCATATACCACAATCCTTTATAGGTATTTTTTGTGAAAAACCATACATGTTCACCTGCAAAAACAACTGCTTTTAGCGGATCTGTTTTAACAAGTATAGTTTCTCCTGAAGGAGCTACACCAAGTCCTAATATTTTTTTCTTTTTCTTGAACATATCAGTTCCTTCGAGTTCTTCAGGAACGATCTTTAGATCTACTTTCATTTTACCGCGCATTATCCTAACATCCATAGACTGTACTGTATTATCTTTTCTTATTTGAATAAGAACATCATCCCAATATGGGGTTGGATTATTGTTTATAGCAATTATCTTATCGCCTGCTTTAATACCTACTCTTTGCGCAGGAGAACCAGCTAAAGTTTCACCCACAACATTTGTCATTTTAGGTACTCCAAAACAGAAAAGCATCACTAAAAGCAAAAAAGCAAACACATAGTTAAACAAAGATCCACCTGTATAAACCCAAAATCTTTTTCCAGGAGGCAATGACCACAACTCATCAGGATTCCCTTTTGATTCAACAGGATCTTCACCTGCTATTTTGCAATACCCTCCGAGTGGTACAAGATTCAATCTGTACTCAGTATCACCTTTTGTTGTCCCCCACAATTTCTTGCCGAAACCTATTGCAAATTTCTCTACACGGACCTTGAAAAGCCTTGCAAATAAAAAATGTCCAAGTTCATGAACAAATATTAATGAACCAAAAACAACTATAACTGCTATAACACTAAGTATTATCATTTTCTCTCCTTTATAACATATTAGTAACTAGTGACTAGTGATTAGTGACTAGAAACAATTAATTTAAACATACTTTTTCTACATCAACTTTTCAATGATTCTTTTAAATTTTTTAACCAATTAATTCCTATATTAATTACTGCTTTAGTATATCTTAAGATCAATTTATCCTAGTCACTAGTTTCTAGTCACGAAATCCTATTAACTATCTTATCAACCTCACCCTTAGCCCATTCATCCATCTCTAATATCTGCTCAAGAGATGGTTTAGGTATCGGTTTATGCTTTTTCAGAACTTTTTTTACAATATCTATTATATCTAAAAATCTTATCTTTTCATCAAGAAAAGCGAGAACAGCCTGTTCATTTGCAGCGTTTAACACTGCACAAGAACTTTCACAAGAGCTTACTTTATAACAAAGGTCAAGTGCAGGAAACTTTTGTTTATCAGGCATTTTAAAGTTCAGCTTATTGAGCTTTGTAAAATCGAGCCTAGGCAAAGAACTCTTCAATCTTTCCGGATATGAGAGAGCATATAAAAGAGGAAATTTCATATCCGGTTCTGACATGTTAGCCATGACCGTACCATCTTGAAACTCAACCATAGAATGAATAATTGCTTCAGGCTGGAGAACAACCTTTATTTTTTCAATAGGCACATCAAAAAGCCATTTAGCCTCTATAACTTCCAAACCCTTGTTCATAAGTGTTGCAGAATCAACTGTTATTTTCTTGCCCATATTCCATTTGGGATGATCTGTAACCCTTTTAACATTTAATTTATGAAAATCTTTTCTTTCAACATTACGCAAAGGTCCGCCTGTACCTGTAATATAAATGTTCCTGATCTGTTTATGATCTTCACCGTTCAAACACTGAAATATAGCACTATGTTCACTATCAACAGGCAATACTTTTACATTGTGTTTTTTTGCCATTTCCTTAACTATACGTCCAGCTGAAACAAAAGCTTCTTTTGATGCTACTGCAATTTGTTTCTTAGCTTTTATAGCTTCTATTAAAGGTAAAATCGATGTCGTACCTGAAATTGCAATAACAACAATGTCTGCTTCTTTTAATACAGCAAGTTCCAAAACACCTTTCATCCCTTGTCTGATTGTAATAGAGCTAGGACAAAGTTGTAATGCACAAGAAACTTTTGTTTCATCAAAAACAGCAATATCTTTAACAGAAAATTCTTTGGCTTGTTTTATAAGCATTTTATAGTTTGTATTGGCTGATAGCCCTACAACTTTAAATTTATCAGGATAACGTTGAATGATATTAAGCGCATTTTTTCCTACTGACCCTGTTGATCCAAGAACTACGACCTTTCTCATTTACACCCCTTTAATAAATAAGATCATATAATACAGCATCGGAGCACTGAACAATAAACTATCTATGAGATCCAAAATACCGCCAAAACCAGGAACAGTAGAACCAGCGTCCTTTACACTGCAAACCCTTTTAATTAAACTTTCGATCAGATCTCCTGACTGTCCTAAAAAGGCCAAAGTAATACCAACCATTAAAGTCTGCAAAATTGAAAATCCTGAAAGAGAACTCAAAATAAAAGCTATGAATATGCTGGAAAAAAAACCGGCAACAGCTCCTTCTATTGTTTTTTTGGGACTTACATTAGGTATCAATTTATGCTTTCCTAATTTTCTGCCAAATAGAAAAGCTCCAATATCTCCGGCCTTTACAACGCATATAAGATAAAAAACAAAAAACTTTCCATTACTGAGCATACTTATCCTGAAAATAAATGTCAGAAAAAAAGTAACATAAATAACTGCCAAAAACGGTGCAACAACTGTTCCTAAAACTTCCTCTTTTTTATATCTGAAAATATTTATCAAAAGAAGTACGAACAAGGACATGATCATTACGGCTGTTTGCATATCATTAGAGATCTTCCCGTAAGCATTATAATAAGCAGATACAGCTACGGTCAAACACGCTATATCATAAAAAACAGGATATATTTTAGTCTGTATACCCAGAATGGTCAAGATCTCTCGTACTGCTATTATACAAAACACACAAACATAAATCATTAAAGCCCATGATGGACAAAAAAATAATGTGGCAAAAAATGCTGATAGTATGAAAAATGCACTTACAATTCTTGTTGATAACACTTGGACTCCTTTATATCATCTAGTGACTAGTAATTAGTGATTAGTAACTAGAAAAGTCT
>JAQVOV010000149.1 GCA_028702395.1 Candidatus Omnitrophota bacterium | reverse complement strand
GATCAGGCAAAGAGCGTGAATACAGTTTATCTGAAAAAAAGTCTTCATCTATATCGTCGATATTCACCTTGTTATTTTTAACTAACAAAGCTATTTTTTTTACTGCCATTACGATCTCTTGTCTTGCTCCATAATTCAATGCAAGATTCAATATAAGTTCTTTGTTATCTCGGGTAAGGTGTTCTACATGTCTTATTGTTTCTACAACTTTTTCAGGAAGTCCGTTTATATCCCCTGAAACCATCAGTTTAATACCGTTCTTTTTCAATTCTTCTGCTTTTTTGTTTAAATAATTATGTAAAAGTCCCATAAGCGCGTTAACTTCACTTTTGGATCTTTTCCAATTTTCTGTTGAAAAAGTATAGAGAGTAAGAACCTTGACCCCTAACTCCGTACAAGCCTTTAAGATACGCTCAACAGCCAAAACACCTTTTGTGTGCCCGGCAATTTTAGGAAGGAACCTTTTTTCAGCCCATCGTCCATTTCCATCCATTATTATTGCTATATGTTTGGGTATTTTCATTGATAACAAGCCTCAGTAATAAGGGCGTGATTAATCACGCCCTTTAAATATGTGATAAAGCCCGCCCTTAATTTTTTATGGACGGGCTTTATTATATGGGTAAGAACGATACCACCAACGCACTTACATGGTTATTTTATATATTCTTCTACGATCACTTCTTCTTCAATTACAGCAAAATTATCATTACTGATCTTCCCTTGTTTTCTTGAAAACTCAGGCAATATGACAATTTCAACACGTCTGTTCTCTGCTCTTCCTTCAGGTGTATCATTTGTTGAAACCGGTCTATACTCTCCATAACCCATTGTTGTTATCCTAGAAGGATCTACTCCTTGTTCAACTAGATAGTGATATACCTCATTTGCTCTTGCAGTTGAAAGTTCTCTGTTGGATTTCCATCCGGAATGTTTTATCGGGACATTATCTGTATGTCCTTCGACGCCTATATCCTGTTTCAAAGCTGTAGTTTCAATAACATTTGCTATATCATTAAGTACTTGATATGCACCTTTTTTTATTTTTGCTTTTCCTGAATCAAAAAGAATATTGTTTGCAAGCGTTATAACAAGACCTCTGTCCTGCATTTCAAGTTTTACTCTTTTATCATTTTTAAGTAATTCCTGAAGCTCTCTTTGTATTGCATCAAGCTCATTTTCTTTTTGTTTTAGCTTTTGTTGGCTTAAGTCTCTTTCGGTTTGAAGTTGATCTACTTGACTTTTAAGACTTTCAACTTTTATCTTTTCAGGTTTTGATGTTTTATACATATTTAACGAACATCCTGAAAGAATGAAAGATAACATGATCATAAGAACAAGAAATTTTTTCATCGTCTCCCCCCTTATTTATGTACATTATATTTACTTATTGTTATCAATATATCACGCTTATAAAGATAGTCAAGAGCAATTTTATATTCATTGTCACTATAAAATAAGTAGGGGCAATTCATGAATTGCCCCTACTTGATCGGTTGTTTATAAAAATATGGGCATTATCCTACTTCAGCACTATATGCAACCATTTCTGAATTATCGGTGAAAATTTAACTATAACCGGTGTAAAAACTATAGAGACCATACTCATTAGCTTTATCAAAATATTCAAAGAAGGTCCTGATGTATCTTTACATGGATCACCAACAGTATCCCCAATAACTGCTGCTGCATGAACAGGATTTTTAGAACCATCTGCTAATTTTTTTCCGCCATGATTTCCTTCTTCGATATATTTTTTTGCATTATCCCAAGCTCCCCCGGCATTATTAAGCATAGTTGCCAACACAAACCCGGTAGTTAATCCTCCTGCTAACAAACCTATAACACCGGCAACACCAAATATTAAACCTGTTATAACTGGAATTAAAATAGCTAATAACGATGGAAGTATCATTTCCTTTTGTGCACCAGTAGTAGATATAGCAACACAACTGGCATAATCTGCCTTTTCGGTTCCTGCCATAATTCCAGGTTTTTCCCTGAACTGTCGTCGAACTTCATTGACCATTGCACCTGCTGCACGACCTACAGCTTTCATTGTCATTGCACAAAAAACAAAAGCTGTCATAGCACCTATAAAAAGACCGCATAAAAGCAAAGGATTCATAAGATGTGCTTTGTAAAGCTCTATGAAATCCAATATTCCTAGATGTAATATCGCTTTAGAAGTCAGAACTTTTGCTCCAATTGCAAAAGAGCCTGCACTTTCAGCAAAATTACCAGCCCACATTTTAACTTCTTCAATATATGCTGCTATCAATGCCATTGCTGTCAAAGCTGCAGAACCTATAGCAAAACCTTTTCCTGTAGCAGCAGTAGTATTTCCCAGGGAATCCAACGCATCAGTCCTTTTCCTGACTTCTGATGGTAGACCTGCCATTTCAGCATTGCCTCCGGCATTATCAGCAATAGGTCCATATGCATCTGTAGCTAGTGTAATGCCTAAAGTTGAAAGCATTCCAACTGCAGCAAAACCTATTCCGTAAAGACCCATGGTAAAATTAGAAAATCCTCCTGCAAAACCAAACGCAAAAAGAATACCTATGACTATTGTCACAATAGGTAATCCAGCGGAATACATACCTGTAGCTAATCCGTCTATAATAACATTTGCAGCACCCATTTTAGCCTCAGCTGCGATCCCTTTTGTGGGAGCATAATGACTTGATGTATAATATTCTGTTGCTTGGCCTATAACCAATCCTGCCAATAATCCTGCAATAACTGAACCAAAAAGACCCCATGAAATAAAACCTATTTGAGCCATAACAGCAATTACTGCTACAATTAATACAGAACTTCCTAATGTACCGAATAACAATGCATTCAACAGATTCTTTGCACTTGCATCTTCTTTACATTTAACAAAAAAGGTACCAATTATTGACATGAAAATACCAAGCCCTGCAACTATCATTGGTGCAATTATAAATTTTACAGCTTGTGCAACATCATAAGAAGGATTTTCCAGAAGTTTATGTGCTCCAATTGAAGCACCAATAGCTGCTGTAGCTAATATTGAACCGCAATATGATTCATAAAGATCTGCACCCATTCCTGCAACGTCCCCTACATTGTCTCCGACATTATCAGCAATTGTTGCAGGATTACGAGGATCATCTTCAGGAATACCTGCCTCTACTTTACCCACAAGATCAGCTCCGACATCTGCGGCTTTAGTGAAAATACCTCCTCCGACACGTGCAAAAAGTGCTTGTGTAGAAGCTCCCATACCGAATGTCAGCATTGTAATAGTAATATCAACCATTTTTTTAGCAACAGTCGTTCCTGGAGATACAAGATCAATACCAAACAATGAAAGTCCATTTGCCATATGATCAGCAGTATAGACCAATTTATCCAAGATCAAATACCACAAACTGATATCAAGCAATCCAAATCCCACAACAACAAACCCCATAACTGCGCCTGCTCTGAATGCCACTGTCAGACCTTGATTCAAACTTTGTTGTGCTGCATTAGCAGTTCTGGCAGAAGCATTGGTCGCTGTTTTCATTCCTAAAAAACCGCATAACCCGGAGAAAAATCCACCTGTTAAAAATGCAATTGGAACAAATGGGTTTTGAATTTTAAAAACAGCTAAAACACCCAAAATAATAAGTAGAACTAAAAAAACCAGAGCTACAGTTTTATACTGTTGTTTAAGATATGCCATAGCCCCTTCTTTTAC
>JAQVOV010000148.1 GCA_028702395.1 Candidatus Omnitrophota bacterium | reverse complement strand
TATTTTTGCTGATACGATATTATTCCCATCATCAAACTCAACATCTTTCAGAATAGTTCCGTCGTATAACTCGATATAAGAAAGCACATTATTATCAAAGTAATATCGCGTATTTTCTTTTTCTATATAAAAAAGTTTTGTTTCATACCCTGATCCAGTTTCTATAGTGTTATAAATATATTCAGTTCCTGTTTCTGTTGTCATATGAGATACACATCCATTTGAATCATATAATATTTCTTTACCACTAGTATAAGAAACCTTTTTTATTACTTCTTCAGGTGTGTAATAAACGATTTTTTCTTCATCCTGAACTTGTATCTCTAGAACATTATTCTGATCATCTGTTATATAAGTATAAATATATTCCTTACCTTCAGGTGTACTAATACATGAGATCTGTTCATTTTCATTATAAAAACATTTCATCCCATTAGGTTTTTCAAGACTTATAACTTTCTTATTAGATAATATCTGTATAGAACCATCAGGATATGTTATTACTGCATCTGTTAGGTCGCCTGCATCTGATATAACGATATCTTCAAACACAACACCATCTACCTTTTCTATTCTAGAGATCATATTATTTTGGTAATATACAGTATCCCCTTGTTCTGTAATAACAGAGAAACTCGTATCTTCCTGAGGTGTGTTTACCGTTTGGTTCTGAGCAGGCAAATCCAGATCAGGTTCAGGTGCACTATACAGAGGTTCCATATTGCTATCTGAAGAGACTGTTCCAGATTTAGTCCCCTGAAGATTGAGTTCAGCTTCAACATTCTCGTCTGTACTTGTAGTTTCTGTTTTAAGATCAGCATTAAAATCTTCTATATCCTGCATAACTGATATATTATTCTTGCTCACTTCATACTGTTGGGCAATATAATCAGGAGAATAACTTGTTACCTGTTCTATATCTTGCCTCTCCATAACTTGATCAACAGCATATATATCACTAGCCCATCCTAACTGTTGGGAAGTAAAGACTATAATTATGATCCACGCTATGACCTTTCCATATATATCCTTAACTATTGATCTCATCTTTTACCTCCTAGCTATTTACTAAAATTCTTCTTGTGCCCCAAGGACAATCATAAGGATGATAAATTTTCTTTTCATTGACTAGGTCCTTTCATAAGACTATTCTGAAAACAAAGTTTTCTCGAATTCTAAACATTCTGATATTCCTCTTGGGCTATTACGTTTAAATTTTTCAGATAGAGAAACTGGTGCAACCTCTGGAAGAACGTGGGTATCAAAATCCGATATAGACTGTATGACCAATATTTTATTTTTACTTTCGTTATGTTGCTGGAGAACCTGATCAGCTGAATAACTTGTTATCTGTTCTATATCCTTCCTTTTTATCGCATTATCAAGAGAATATACGTCACTTAGCCAGTCCAATTGTTGAAAACAAAATGTAACTACTACAATCAATAATATTATTCTAAAAAATTTTCCTTGCAGTATATTCATACAAAACCTCCAAGTTCTATACACTTCGATCTCCAGAATTATCATGCTTATGAACAAAAAAAACCTGAAAAACAGATAAGACTACAACACCTATGATTAAAAGTATTTTATTAAGCTTCATTTAAAAACTCCTTAAATAACTCTTTATGCCTTTATGCCTTTTATGCATAGGAGCAACTTTACACATCTTTTCATTCAGTAAAACTTTTTCAAATAAAGAATTATTCAGGTTAAAAGCAATAGAAGACGAACGAGTAATGGGGAGAGCCATATCCTCGATAATACAACTCGCCTTATCTACTGCCTTAACCCGAAATTTTTTAACATTTTTTGTTTTTATAGTATTATTAAACGACTCTTTATTACTCTCTCTTACCTTTAGAAGGTGTGAATGCCAGAACCGAAGATGCTTGCTATTATTAAAAATAGACAAAAACCTACGGTTCATGGCAATTTTGGCAAAAACCATTCGTGAATTGTTTAAAATGGTTTCAAACAATTTTTTATTTTTTGTTAGGTCTGTTATGTGAGAGTTTGAGAGAAGTCGTCGAGAAGACGGAATGTAAACGTTTACATTTTCCTTTGCTTGTTTTGGAGTCTCATGCGTGGCACAAAAAGAAAAGGTGCTTCTGTTAAAAATTGAAGCTACCACACATGATACGATATTGAACCAGGTATTTTTTAGTACATTCCCGTTTCGCATCGTATTCTCCTTTTTGCATAATAGATATGCAAAATGTAACATGCTTTTTTTGAAAAGATCCGAAATATACCGACGAGGCTATATAACGGTTTCTTACAAAGAACTACACAAAGTATACCTCATGTCAACTTTTCGAGTGTCACGAAAATGTAAAACGGATGTATCATTTATGTAACTTTCTCTTCCCCTAACAGCATATAATTATGTGCGAATATATAGTAGGGGCAATTCATGAATTGCCCCTACTGCGAAGAACGTCTTAAAGCATTGTCAAAAATATTTTTAAAATACTCCTGCCCTTGTACGGGTCTGACCCGTACAAGAGTTTACACATAAAAAAACAAAAAAACCTTTGTACGGGTCAGACCCGTACAAAGGGCAATAAGTTGTGAGGAAAAAAAAGGGCGGGGAAAATCCCCGCCCTTTTTGGCTTCTTCGCTTTCGCGAAAGTTTTTGCTTAACGCACAATTAGAAGCTTACTGCCATTGTTGCAACTAGGTCAGTAGCAACATCTCGAGAATCTTCATCATAGTGACCACCAGGGAAATACCATGCAGCTAAAAAACCACATGATACATCTTCTGTATAATCCCATGATACTTCTAGATCAAGTTCCTGTCCAAGATAAGAACTTCTCTTATCATCGTGACCTGTTAATCTTGTAGCTTTCTGCTGCCAGAAATTAATATATCTAGCATCAAGAGTTACACCATCATAAGGAACAATTGAACCTGAAAGTATCAACTGCTGTTGGTTAGTTGTTGAATTATCTGTATCTCCTAGTACTGCAGCTTGCTTAGTTTGATAGTAAGTACCTATCCATTCTCTGATCTTTGAATCATATTTACCTCTGTACATTGTATCCCAACCAGTATACTGCTTACTTGAGTTATCTGTAGATGTTCTGTTTTCAGTATCTCCAGAATATACAATATATTCAACACCAAACTTTGGCTGCCATGAATAATTATCTTCAAAATATGTTATTTCTGTTCCAATATCAAAAGCCCATGCAAGTCTGTCTGCATTTGCTGTTTGCGTGTTGTTTATAACATATTTTCCGAACTGTATAGCACCTTCAGCATATAATGATGCCCAATCAACTGGATCTCCACTACCTCTTAAACCCATTGTGTTTACTGAATTCTCATACTTAGAAGTATCAGGTTGTGTTGTTTTATCAGCTTTAAGAAACCAATATGCTTCCATTTCTGCATTGTAAGAATCGAAAACATATCCTACGTTAACACCATATAGATCTATATCATCTTGAGCCTGTATGATATCTGATGTTATTTTAGAATATACCATATCTATTGTCCATGGATCGTAATCTAATGTTGCACGTATTGCATCAAAAGAATTTGAAACAGTATATTCTGGTGCACCGATTGTGCTACCTGTACGAAACAGTGTACGAAACAGGGTCAGGTCTCCACATTCCACACTTTTTCTATTCTACTAATTATTTTATCCAGTTTCTTATCTTTTTTTCTTTTCTTTTCTACACGTTTACATAATATACTAATTCCTGTATCACCT
>JAQVOV010000147.1 GCA_028702395.1 Candidatus Omnitrophota bacterium | reverse complement strand
CTACGCCATCAACAGTAATGTTCCCTGATATAGGATCATAAAATCTTGGTATAAGGTTTATTAGTGTTGTTTTGCCTGCACCACTTGGCCCGACTATGGCGACTATCTCTCCTTTTTTAACCTCAAGATCAAACCCTTTCAAAATAACTTCATCATTATACTTAAAATCTATATTATTGAAACTTATATTGTCTTTTATTTCATTTAATACAATGGCTTCAGACCTCTCTTTTATCTCTATATCAGTATCCAATATCTCAAATATTCTCGTTGCTGCTGCAAGCCCTTTTTGTATGATCGTATATACCTTAGATAATCTTTTTATAGGTTTAAGCATAAGGAATATACCTAAAATAAAAGCTGAAACTGCTCCGAAAGATAATGTACCATTGAACATTTGTCCAGAAGCCAACAAAAGAACAAGCACTAAATATAATGAAGATGTGATCTCATTCAAAGGACTTATTATCTGGTCTTTTTTTGCTGTTTTTACCTGTATCTTATAGAACAACTGGTTCTGTTCTTTGAATTTATTATATTCATAATCCTGCATGGAAAAAGCTTTTACTATTCTAATACCTGTCATTATCTCAAACAATATAGTGTTTATCCCGCCCATTTTTTCCTGTGATCTTTTAGATAACTTCCTCAATTGTTTGCCTAAAAGCATTGCAGGAAGCAATATACAAGGAAAAAGCACTGCACTTGTTAAAATAAATTTAACAGGAACTTTTGTGAACATTACAATGCTGATCATAAAAAAAGTCAAGCATATGATCTCTAAAGGTCTTAATATAAGATCCAATAGACCTGTTGTCATTGACTCTCGTATAATATTTGTATCATATGTTATACGGCTCATTAAAGTCGCTGTTGGATTTTTACTGTAAAAGCTCATTGAAAGTGATAACATTTTCTTGTAAAGTGCATCTTTTATATCCCTTATGACTTTTTCGCCCAATTTAAACATAAGAAAGTTCTGGAAAAATGTAAAAACATTCGTTAATGTATATGCTATAAAAAAGAAAAGTAAAATAGCTTTGAATAATTGCATCTGAGGCATGCTATTTATAACATCTACTAAAGATAGAAGAAACTGAGGAATATGGGGATTATCATTAAGAACGATCTTATTACCACTGACAATATTATCAACAAAAGGTATAACAGCCATGGGAGATGCCCCGTTAAGCACGCTATACCCTATCATTACTAAAAATGCTATAAGCAGAAGTTTCCAATGAGGTCTTAAA
The DNA here is from genome assembly GCA_028702395.1 of Candidatus Omnitrophota bacterium. Lineage (GTDB taxonomy): Bacteria > Omnitrophota > Gorgyraeia > JABMRN01 > JABMRN01 > JAQVOV01. Next base: position 2,482 of record JAQVOV010000147.1, on the reverse strand, counting down.
AACCCTAATAATCTTTTATAATCTTTTGCGTCATTCATTTGTTCGCCTTTATATGATTTAGTTATTAGTTATTTGTGTGAGTGTGTGTAAATGTTCCTTCTAAACTCACCTTTAAACCATATTTTAATAACCCTCACTCACACTAATAACTCACACTAATAACAAAAATCCTATTAACTCGGAGTATATTACCATAATGAAGGATTTATGTAAAGTTTATAGATTTAAGAAGGATATTCTGACGGGTTTGCTGCCATGGTATTTGTTGGATTCGTTACACCTCTAACTGACTGCGTACAAGTGGAAAACATAAGAACATCAGTGACTGTTCCTCCACTTATCATACAATAATTCCCAACAGGTATATTGAACCAAATACCGCCTATAGAACAAACCTGTAACATAGACTGATTAGGATCCAATTTAATTCTTCTTATTTTGGGATTTATATATAGTTTCATAATAAAAGTATAGCATATTCTCTTGAACTTGTCATTTTTAAAATCAACAAATTATTAGTCATTGTGCGTTATGCATTGTGCGTAAATCCATTAAACGTTAGTCGTTAATCGTAAGGTTGATTGGACTCTAGATCCCGGTATTCCCATGATTCAATAGGAAGGGAAACCGGGATGACAGTTCATAGATTCTGCTAACCTTCTGGCCTCTGGCTTCTGTCCTCTGGCCTCTGGCTTCTGTTTTCTGTTAAACATTACAAACTGATTGAAACAGTTTTGACCTTCACACCTTTAAGCAGTTCCAGTTTTCTTTTAAGTTCTTTATGTTGTTCGACTTTTCCTACAAGCTCCAGCATTATAAGCCCAGTGTTCGTGCAATTATCCAAAACCCCATCATGCAACCCAATCCTTGTCTTTATAAGGCAACCCCAGCCTGTAAGGGTTTTCTGCACTTTATCTGCAGTTTCTTTTCTTCTTTCTACCAAAATTATCATAATATTTCTTTTCATAACACCACTCCTTTCAATAAAGTCGTAACATCGTAAATTTTATTATGTATGTTATGAATTCATTATAGCATATGACTTGACTTTAGCAAGAGTTTAATCATCATGATCTCTTTACCTTTAAACTACAAAAACCGTTATTCAGAAAACGACCGCTTTTTTCTTGAAGCGGATACTCTCAATAGCAGAGAGAATGTTAAAAACCTTCCACTAACCAGTACAATTAGTTCAACTAGTTAAACTAATTTCCATTTTTATCCTCAAAAATTTTGGCGAGAGCTCGCCTTTTATGATAGCGGATTTTTTTCTTTCTCTTTACCTGCATTCTTTCTCTTAAAGAAATGAGGAGAATCACCCCATTGGCAAAAGCCGATCGTTTCACCAATAGAAGAAATTCTATTTTCAAGACAACTTCTGCACATAGCGGCATTTTCATCTAAACATGGTTTATCTTCATAAAGAAGATAATTAGCTCTATACTCAACCGGAGTAATGTTAGGCATAATTATGTTAGCACCTGCCTGTAGTCCTTTTTCTCTTCCTAATGGATCTAATGCCTGTAAAGCTGTAGTAGCAGCAATATTAACATCTTTAAGATAGATCCTTGCTAAAGCTATCATTTTCAATCCAAGCATAAAATTTGTTTCAGGAGTATTATTATCTAAAGATGCTAACGGCGTATCTTTATGAACAATATAGGGACCCATTCCGATCATATCAATATCCCATTCTTTGAAAAACAATATATCATCTGCTAAATTCTCATATGTCTGAAAAGGAAGACCTATCATAACTCCTGTACCGACCTGATAACCTATCTCACCTAACATTTTCAAACATTTAAGTCTGTTCTTGTGATCAGATCCTTTAGGATGGATCTTTTTATACAAATTTTGATCCGATGTTTCTATCCTAAGTAAATACCTGTGAGCTCCTGCATCAAACCATCTTTTAAAAGTCTCGAAGGACTGTTCCCCTAACGAAAGTGTAATACCTAATTTATTGAGTGTCAATTTTTTTATCTCTAAGAGTATATCCTCTATAAATTCAACAAAATCCTCATCTGATCTTTCCCCTGATTGCAGAACAATCGAACCATATCCTTGTTCATACGCCCATAGAGATGCTCTTATAATATCCTGAGCTGTCATAGAAAAACGATATACTTTTTTATTGCTTTTTCTGATACCGCAATAAAAACAATCCTTTGTACAGATATTACTGAATTCAATTATTCCTCGAAAAAACACAGTAGAACCTACATGCTGCTGTTTTATCTGATAAGCCTTTTTGAACAGCTCTTGAATAACAGCTTCATCCTGAGTCTTTAAAATATCTATTATCTGGTTTTTATTCATAATTAAAAGAACAGGTCCCTTGCCCCTTCAGCGGTTTTCTTATATTGCTCAATAAGACGGGGATAAAGTTCTGGTATTTCTGCCTTAACTTCCTCTAATTCTTTTTGGATGACCTTCTCACCTGCTTCTTTTGTTTTTTCTGTTGCAAAATCATCAAGCC
>JAQVOV010000146.1 GCA_028702395.1 Candidatus Omnitrophota bacterium | reverse complement strand
CAATAACAAAAAAAGGCATCGGAACTTGCCTTGAAAAATAAAATAAGATCTCTTTTTTAAAAATAAAAAATATAACAACACAAACACCGCTTATAATGATCCTTCCTATTAAAGTACCATTTAAAATGCCTCTCAGTTTTTGTGTGTCTTTATACTGTGCTACATATTTTTGAGAAGACTCGTTAAAACCTGCAAGAGATATAACAAGTGCAATGTTCAATACAGCAAGAAAATATGATAATTGCCCAAAAAGATCAACGCCCAGTTTTCTGGCCAATACAACATTAGTGATTATATATAACCCAAAAGCTACTGCTTTTGCTAACAAACTCCAAAAAACTTCTTTTCTTATTTTTGTGTACATTTTTCCCCGATCAAGCACTGATAATAGGATATTTTTCCAATATACAATCGCCCATAAGATATACTGCGATTAGATATCTTAAATTAACATCTGTTCTTTTAAATATCTGATTCCCCTTTTAATTTTTAAAATATTTTTGGACACTAAAACTGCAGGACCTTCTCCAACAGTTGCTGGGATATGTCTGAGGACAGTTACGTTGTATACCAGCTTCAATGAACCTTATTTTTTGGTCTTTTTATCAATACTATTTTTTTTGGAAAATAAATTCATTGCACCCTGTAGGCACTTTTGCAGGAATAGTTCTTATCACTGTCATTCCTTGTTCTACAAAGCTCCTTTGTACTTCCTGGATCGATGCATACTCATAAGGATATCCTCCAACCCAATCAACTACGTCATAAAAAAAATCCATCCCTCTTTCTTTTTTTAAAGGGTTTTTTCTTGTCACAAGGAATTTTGCTGCAAATATTATGGGATAAAAAACACCTATTATGATCTTTCTTATCACACGGGGAGAAATATTGTATATTTTCTTTATCCCTTTCCAAAAAAAAGAGGACCAATGTTTGTTATATATTGCTATTATCAACACTCCTTGTGGTTTAACATAGCCTACGATATTCTTAAAAGCCTGCTCCATGTTGCCTGTATGATGCAATACTCCATAGCTATAAACAATATCATATTTGTCTGCAGGCATTGTTTTGCTATCTAGAATAGACCCTTGAAGAAAAGTAATATTGTTTTTCTCAGGGATTAATCTTTCTTTATTTTGATATGCAATAGCCACACACTTGTCTGAGAGGTCTATTCCCACAACCTCTGATGCCCCTAAAGAAGCTGCTGCTATTGAGAACAACCCGCTCCCGCTGCCTATATCTAAAAAGCTTTTTCCTTTTATGTTTTTTGTGAGTTCCTCTAAAGAAGTTCTTGCAACAAGCTCTTTTTCCTTGTCTATTAAAGAAGAAAAATTTGTCCAGTTGGCTCCAAAATCAAACTGCTCTCTTTGCTTTTTATTCATATAAAATTATCCAAAAAAATTTTCTTTCTTCTTACCTTGTCGCTCATTGATATTTTTCTCTACCCGGAGAAACCACAAGGATGCGAACTGTAAAGCCTTTCTTCGGGATCATTCGCTCTCCAATAGGCTTTTATCCGATCCTTATATCAATTAAAGATAAGCTTCCCCTTTTAATTTTTCAACATATTGTTGTGCACTGAACGCAGCTGCAGCAGCTTCTCCAACAGCTGTTGAAACCTGTCTTAAGGCTTTTGCCCTGACATCTCCGCAAGCAAAAACACCCTTGCAAGAAGAATGCATTTCCTGATCTGTAAGAATATACCCTTTTTTATCTATTGTAACAATATCGTTAACAATGCCTGACAATGGCTGTATCCCTACAAAAACAAAAACTCCGTCAACTTTAATTTCAGAAGATACTTCTGTTTTGACATTTTTTATCCGGATCTTTTCAACAGTTTTTTCTCCTGAGATCTCTTCTAAAACACTGTTCCAATGAATATCTGTTTTTGGACTTTGTATAACTTTGTCCTGCATGATCTTTGTTGCTCTTAATCTGTCTTTTCTATGTATTAAGTGTATTTTGCTTGCATATTTTAAAAGATGTACTGTCTCATAAACAGCAGTATCTCCTCCTCCTATAACAGCTATCTCTTTATCCTTAAAAAATGGCGCATCACAAATACCGCAATAAGAAACCCCTCTTCCACCGAATTCTTTTTCTCCTTTTGCACCTAAAAACTTATAAGTAGCTCCTGTAGCAATAATAACTGATAAGGCTTTAAAGTTTTCTGTCTTTGTTTTTATTATAAACCCTTTTTCCTCTTGTATTATTTCAGTTGCTTTTTTTGTCACAACAGGAACATTCAAGGTTTCCACTTGCTTATACATGTTCATCATAAGGTCCATTCCCGAAATGCTCTCAATACCTGGATAATTATCTATGCGATCAGTAAGCATTGTCTGTCCGCCAGGGACCATATCGCCTATAATAAGTGTTTTCATCTTTGCTCTGGCTGAGTATATTGCCGCTGTTAGCCCGGCAGGCCCCCCTCCAATTATTATAATATCATATTCTTGCATTGTTCTCCTTTATTGTGTATTGTGTCGTGAGTACTGCGTCATGAGTCTGCTGTGGAATTCTGAAATTTAGTTTTCCTCAAAAGACACATGACACACAGACGCAGTACTCATGACACATTTCACATTACTCATGACACATTTACTTTTGTAATTCTCTAAGTTCTTTTATCTTTTTACAAACACTTTCTCTGCCGCACTCAACAAATTCGTTTACCCGGAAAAACTCATGCCAGGCAGAGTTCTGTAAAACAGGATGTAAATATAGGTCCACATATTCTCCAACATGTTTTCCTATCATATACTGCATTGAATAAAAGCTGTTTATCATTACATCTATTACCATTTGATTATTAGAGATATTTTTTATTTTATCTTCCGGTGAAGGCATGCAATTAACTGCAATTATCCTTTTTATACCTTCTTTAGAAAGAACGCTCACAGGCAAAGGATTGATTATCCCGCCATCTACCAGCATCTGTCCGTTCTGTGCTTGTACTGGATTTATTATCCCTGGAATTGCAATACTGGCCATAACAGCGTCTGCTATTTTCCCTTTATCAAGAACCACTTCTTTTCTTGTTTCAATATCGCATGCAATGATCTTTAAAGGAATATTCGTATCTGCAAAAGTCTTTTCTCCTAAATATTTTTTCAAGAATGCTTTTATGTTCTTTCCTTTAACAAATCCTCTGTGCGATAAAGCAAAATCAAAAAAACTTAAGGTTTTCTTCTGCGAATTAAAATCCTGAAAACTTTCCTGGATCTGTTTTGCTTTATATCCTACTGCCCAAAAACTGCTTATAATAGCTCCCATACTTGTCCCTGCTATCATATCAATATCCACTTTTTCTTTTTCTAAGATCTCCAATACCCCTATTTGGGAAAGTGCAAGTGCACCTCCGCAGCCAAGAGCAAGTCCTATTGCTTTTCCCGTTAAATTCCTTGCAATAGACTGAACCCTTCCCTGAGATATCCTGTGAGTATTGACAGTCAGGATATTTTCTCTGATCAGTCCATTCTCCAGAAGCTGCTGAACAAGCTTTTCTTCTTCGCCCTCTGTTGCCAGCAAGTGACAGGAGTCTGTTTGAGTAAGGATCTGCTGCTCAACAGCTGTAAGTTCTTTTCCTATATCTAAAATCACTATATCTTTTTGTGAAACATATTTGTCTATGAAGTTTATTTGCTCAGAGGTTTTAATTGTCTTATTATTAATGCTTTTTGTTGTCAGATCCTTATTGATACTGAACGCTGCTACCTTTTCTCCTTGTTTTTGAAGTTCTT
>JAQVOV010000027.1 GCA_028702395.1 Candidatus Omnitrophota bacterium | reverse complement strand
CTACATACATGCTGTGCTCCTTGTGCAATATATCCAAGTGAATGTGCAAATAACGATGGCTATTCTAATATAACACTTTTTTATTACAACCCCAATATACATCCTGAAGATGAGTTTTACAGACGTAAAGAACAAATAGAAGAACTGCTTGATAAAGGGCCTAAATTAAGAATGGATCGAATATATATTGGGTATGATCCTAAAGAATATTTCCAAGAAGTAAAAGAATATGATGATCCGAAAAAAAGATGTTTTCAGTGCTGGCAAATGCGCATAAAAAAAACAGCTCAATTTGCTCGTGATAACGGGTTTGATTCTTTTACCACAACTTTACTTGTAAGTCCTTATCAGGATCAGGAGATACTTAAACAAATAGGGGAAGAACTTTCAAAAGAAGTTGGTATTGATTTTTACTGTAGAGATTTTATGGAAGGATTTAAAAAAGCTCACAAAAAAGCACATGAGATAGGGTTATATTGTCAAAATTATTGCGGGTGTATCTTCTCGATTGTTGAACGGGAACAACGAAAATTAGATAGAAAAACAAGAAAGTAACCGAAAATTTGGGACAGATACTAATTTTTCTGGAATAATATATCGAAAAATAAGTGTCAGTCCCTATTTTCGGGTGTGTTTTCTCGATTGTTGAAAGAGAAGAGAGACCCAAAAAAGATAAAAGAACAAAGATAAAAGAGTGGAAGGTCCTGAAAGAGATTTTTGTAGGGGCGTATTGCAATACGCCCCTACAAAGAACGAAAAAACATTTCACATGAAAACAAATTCGCACTTTTACTTAAATTTAATAAAAGGTGTCCCAATGGACATAGGGAAAAGTTTGATAGTAATAGGGATAGTTTTGATAGCAACAGGTGTTGTTTTTATTTTGTTCAAGAACATGGGTATGGGACATTTGCCTGGTGATATCATGATCAAAAAAGAGAATTTTGCTTTTTATTTCCCTATAACTACTTGTGTTGTTATAAGTGTTGTTTTAAGTTTAGTATTGTGGATATTCTATAAAAAATAAAGGAAGCATGAAAAAAATACTGTTATTAACTGTTCTGGCTACTGGCCTCTGGCTTCTGGCTTCTAGTAAAGCTGTTGCCCAAGACAATGTTTATTATATGAGAATACGTATAATAATTGAGGATCCTTCTGTAAGCTTATCAATAAAAGGTCAATATGCAATTGAAACCTTGCAAAATCACGAAGTTCTTTTAGAGAGCAAAGATTCTCTGGAAGAAACCGAAGTTTTTCCAACAAATGCTGGAGTAAAAATAGGGCAGAATGACTTCAATGTTTATGGTATAAGAATACTTCCTACAGTTGGAGCTAATATAGAGATCAATAAAAAGAAATATAGAGGTATCGTAGATATAATACGTACTAAGAACATGAAACTTACAGTTGTTAATCATGTTGATATAGAAGAATATCTTTATGGGGTTTTGTATCATGAAGTCCCTCATGATTGGCCTATGGAAACATTAATGGCACAAGCTATAGCAGCAAGAACATATGCTGTTTACCGAAAGACCAAACTTCCTAATAAAGATTATGATCTTACCAATGATCAATATTCGCAGATGTATGGAGGTAAAGAGGGAGAAAGATGGCGTGGTAAGTGGGCAATAAATATGACAAAAGGTAAAGTGTTAAAATATAAAGGAGAGATTTTGCCTGCTTTTTATAGTTCATGTTGTGGCGGACATACAGAAAACGCAGATGTTGTGTGGGGCATTGATCTGAAACCGCTAAAGGGAAGAGCCTGTTCATATTGCAAAGAATCTCCATACTATAATTGGAAAGCAAGCTTTTCTTTTCAACAGATCGAGGAGAAGTTAAACAAAACAGATTTCAAGTGTGCTGGTATAAAATGGGTGAAAGTCAAAGATGTTGATAATTCCGGAAGACCGAAATTCATAACCGTAACAGATAAAAAAGGAGATAAAAATATACCTGCTGATAAATTCAGATTAGCTTTAGGAGGATATGAGTTTTTGAAAAGCACGAAGTTTAAGATAGACATAGATATGACAAAAGGAGTTTTTTTTAATGGTCATGGATGGGGGCATGGTGTAGGAATGTGTCAGTGGGGTGCAAAGGGATTAGCTGATAAAGGATACGAACATGATAAAATACTTGCGTTTTATTATCCTGATGCTGTGATCGAGAAGATATCGTAAGTAGCAAATTAAGTAAAAAGTAAAAAGTTAAAAGTAAAAAGAGTGGAAGGTTCTGGACAGAAGTTAGAAGGGTAATATGGCTTTAATATACGGTTAGTGATAAGTAATAAGTCCGCCATCAAAGATGGCGAGATCTCGCCAAAATTTTAATAAATTTTGGTGGATGATAAGGACGGTTAATAGAATTCTAGACTGTCATCCCGGTTTCCCTCAATATTGAATCAGGGGAATACCGGGATGACAAGTAATGACCGAATAACAAATTACGTCTAACGTCTAACGATTTACGCATAACGAAAATTTTTTTGGGGTAAGGGTAGCAGTAATAAAAAATATATGATATAATATTTGTGAAGAAAAATTTAAAATGATAATAATATAGTTGTGATATATGGGTTGTGTTTTGTAAAAATATAATAATATACTCAAAACACATTACCCATGACACACGACCCAAAGAAGGGGGATATGATGAATTGTCCAGCATGTAATAAGGAAATGGTTGAAAAGGATTTTGGGGGTGTTGCAGTAGATGTTTGTGAAAATGGATGTAAAGGTATATGGTTTGATTGGTTTGAGTTAATGAAATTAGATGAAAAAAATGAAGGAATGGGTAATGCTTTAAAAGAAGCTTTAAAATCCCCTAGAACCAATAATGAGGATAGAGAAAAGTTAAAATGCCCTAAATGCGGGATACCAATGCATATTCATCAATATAGGAATTCTAAGGAAGTTAATGTTGATGAATGTTATGCTTGTGCAGGTTTTTTCCTTGATTCAGGAGAACTTCGTCAAATAAGAGATTCTTTTATGAGTGAAGAACAGGTAGATGCTTATGCTAAAAGTCTGATTGACGATATGCCTGAATATGCAAAAGCCAAAGAAGAACTTGAAAAACAAAAACAAAGAATTGCAGCTATAAATAAATATACGAAGTTTTTAAGGGTTAGTTATTATATTACTAGGAAATAAAACATAGCTTTTAGCCGTTAGCCATTAGCCGTTAGTCTTTGGAAGGTTCTGGATTGAGTTAATGGGGCTTAGTGAATAGTGGTTCGTATGTAGTATATCGTATGTCGTAATGGATGGTTCTAAACAAGGTTAAAAAACTTTATTTAGAACCTTCCTCAACGACATACTACCTACGACATACGGTTTACGGTTTACGCTCAACGCATAACGCACAACGCATAACGTTTTTTTGTGAAAAAATCTAATTGAGAAATTATAAAAAGTTATCAGTGTTTATCTTGAAAATGTTTTAGATCCCGGTATTTGCCGGCTTTTAGCCGGCAAAACCGGGATGACAGAATAAAAATTAAGCATTTTTATTCTGTCATCTGTGTTAATCCTTGTATTTAAAATAAAAGAAAAAACAAAATGAAAAAATACATACAACCAAAAATAAAATCAGTTGAACTCGATCCTGATCAAGCAATTTTACAAGTGTGTGTTGTGGCAGGAGTATATTTATCTTTGAATCCTTCAAGTTGTGTGGGTTCGCAAGGAACATCAGGACCTGCGCCAATGATATGTACTGCTGGTAATAGAGCAAGAGGGCCTTATACAGGTGTAACTACTACTCGCTGGTCAGCTAGCGGTATTCCGTCATAAAAAAGTAATAGAAAAATAAATAAAATGAAAAAATATATAGAGCCAAAAATAAAATCCGTTTTACTTGATCCAGATCAAGCAATATTAGAGATCTGTATGATCGATGGTATGTGGTTTGCTGCTACGACTCAATGTTTGGCATTTGGAGCAACAACATCTATAGGAAGGCCTCGAAACTGTGTTAACACTGTTAGAGGGGTTGGTGCAGGGATGTCAGATTTTGCTCAAATTACAGGAATGCCTTCATGATATTGTTTGTTAAAAACAAAGGTTATAATGAAAAAATACATATAAACTGGGAAGCAAGAGAAAAGGACTAAGACAAAAGATAAAATGGATGAAGGGGCTGAATGGAGGGAACAGGCCTGCCTGTTCCGTTAATAAAAGAGATAGAAGAGTGAAATGTTCACAATCGAAGTTAGTAGCCAGATGACAAAAAAGTTTATCTGTGTTTATCTTAAACTTGAATATTAAAAACAAGATCAGTGTTTATCCTTGTACTTAAAATTAAATGAAAAACAATAAAAAATATACACAACCAAAAATAAGATCAGTTAACCTTGATCCTGAGCAGGCTGTTTTACAAGTGTGTCAAATTGGAGGAGTTTATTTTGTAACAACAGTATCTCTGAAATGTTTTGCAGGTGGGTTTGGCCCTTACTGCCATGTTAGCGTTAAAGGTGTGGCAAATAGTATGGGAACAAAGGGTATAGTTGTTGAAGCTATTCCTTCTTAAAATTTTTTAAAATCTTTAAATTCAAGTCCAAAAAAGATATAGATTCCTTCTTGCCTTCTTAAATTTAATATTATATAATATCCAAGTTTTTAAATATGGTTTTAACCAAAATTTTAGAATTGGCCTATTTAAATAAAAAGGTAAAAGGTAAAAGGGTGGAGCGTCCTGAACGTTGTTTATGTAGGGGCGTATTGCAATACGCCCCTACATAAAAAAATAAGATTCCATAATGATAACCAGATTTTTATCTTTTGTCTTTTATCTTGGAGTGAAAAGACTATGAAACTATCCGAATTCGATTATAATATACCGGAAGAGCTTATTGCTAAATACCCAAGTGAAAAACGCGGGGATGACAGACTTCTTGTACTTAATAAACAGAGACAAACCTTTGAAGATAAAATGTTTATGGATATTCTTGACTATTTTAAAAGAGGGGATCTTTTAGTTGTTAATGATACAAAAGTCCTTCCTGCCAGACTTTTCGGAACAAGAAAAACAGGTGGTAAAGTAGAGATATTTGTTATAGATAGGACAAAATATCCTGTTGAAGCTTTGGTTAAACCTTCAAAAAAGATCAAAGAAGGAGAAGTAATTGTTCTTGAAAACGGTGAAGAAGTCATTGTTCATGGAAGAACTGATCTTGGAAGATTTGTAGAGTTTAAAAGACCTGTTAATGAAGTTTTAGAAGAATGCGGGCATGTCCCTTTACCGCCATATATTGATAGGCCTGATGAAGACAATGATAAACAAAGATATCAGACAGTTTTTGCTAAAAATATAGGTGCAACAGCATCTCCTACAGCAAGTCTGCATTTTACTGAAGATATATTAGAAAAACTTCAGGATAAAGGTGTTGGGATAGCTTATGTTACATTGCATGTCAGTTACGGTACTTTTGCGCCTGTCAAAGAAGATAATATTTTAGACCATCATATGCATTCAGAATATTATTTTATTGATAAAGACCAAATAAAGCTCATAAATAATGCACGCAATGAAAAACGAAGAATTATTGCTGCAGGTACAACAACTTTAAGAGTTCTCGAAACACTGGCTGATGAATTTGTAAATTATGTTCCGCAAGGATTTTGTTACGGAGGAAATCTTTTTCAAGGGTTTGAAGGGTTCACTAAACTTTTCATTTATCCCGGGTATAAATTTAAAATGGTAGACGGGTTAATAACGAATTTTCATTTACCAAAGTCAACTTTGCTTATGCTTGTAAGTGCTTTTGCAGGTAAAGAACTTATATTTGATGCATACAAATATGCCATTGAGAATAAATTCAAGTTTTTCAGTTACGGCGATGCCATGCTGATAATTTAATACCTTTGGTATTAAATTATCAGCAAGATAAAAGATAACGGTTTTCGTAGGGGCCGTCGCCCTCGACGGCCCAAAAAGAGAAGGGCCATTGGGGGCAATGGCCCCTACAACGAAAGATCTTATGTATAAACTACAACACAAAGACAAGAACACTAAAGCCCGGGCAGGGGTATTAAAAACCGCTCATGGAAATATACAAACACCTGTATTTATGCCTGTAGGTACACGTGCTACTGTAAAGACGTTATCTAACGATGAAGTTAGATCTACAGGTGCACAGATCATTTTAGGGAACACATACCATCTTTATCTTAGACCTGGCGCACAGATCATAAAAAAAGCTGGGGGATTGCATAAGTTCATGAACTGGGATAAACCTATTTTAACAGATAGCGGAGGGTTTCAGGTTTTTTCTTTATCTGAACTTAGGAAAATAACTAAAGAAGGTGTAACATTTAAATCACATATAGATGGTTCAAAACATCTTTTTACACCTGAAAACGTTGTTGATTTTCAAGCTATATTAGGCAGTGATATCATGATGCCATTAGATGAATGTTGTCCGTATCCCTCTACAAAAGAGTATGTTGAAAAGTCGCTTAAAATAACACATGATTGGGAAAAAAGAGCTAAAGTTCATTTTGATAAACTTAAAACAGATCAAAAACTTTTCGCAATTGTTCAGGGCTCAAATTTTCTTGATCTAAGAAAAATCTCAGCAGAGTTTTTAGGAGAGCTTGATTTTGACGGGTATGCAATAGGAGGTGTTGCAGTAGGAGAATCAGGTGAGATAATTCGTGAAGTTACTGAATATACAACAGCTCTTTTACCTGAAAATAAACCAAGATATCTTATGGGTGTAGGATTACCCCTTGATATGCTTGATGCCATATACTATGGTATAGATATGTTTGATTGCGTTATTCCTGCAAGAAATGGCAGGAACGGTCAAGCTTTTACATTTTCAGGGGAAATAAATCTTAAAAATGCCAAGTTCAAAGAAGATCTCACTCCAATAGACAAAAAATGTGATTGTTATACTTGTAAAAATCATACTAAAGCATATATAAGACATCTTTTTAATGTAGGGGAAATATTAGCGTTAAAATTAGTTTCATTGCATAATATTCAGTTTTATGTTAAACTTATAAACTCTGCTAGGGAAGCAATTTTAGCGGATAATTATAAGAAGTTTTATAATAGTTTTAAGAAAAAGTATAAGAACAAAGGATAACAAATCTTCGGGAGTCGAAAGTCGAAAATCGAAAGTCGGAAGACATTATAAATAGCCGATTTCCGGTTCTCGACTACCGATTTTCGACCATGCTATCAAGGAGGAAAAATGTTAAGCGCTTACGCACAAACATCACAGACTATACCAGTACAACCAAACCCTATAATAGGGTTTTTGCCAATGATATTGATACTTGGTATATTTTATTTTCTGCTTATCAGACCACAGAAAAAACAACAGGAAGAACATAAGAAAATGATATCAGCTTTAGGTAAAAATGATGAGATCATTACTTCCGGTGGTATTTGCGGTACAATTGTAAATGTCAAGGATAAAACTTTTGTTGTAAGGATAGATGATAACACTAAGATCGAAGTATTAAAGAGTTATATTTTAACGGTAGTTAAGAAGAAGAATTAATAGGATATAGTGTCTGTGTCTGTTTCTGTGTCAGTAGTGGAGCGTTCTAGATTAGGTTTCAAAACTTTTTTTAAGACGTTTTTTTACAACACAGACACAGATACAGACACAAGTAAATAAGGAGTAAAAATGCACAAAAACTTAAAATGGAAATTGCTCATAATTGCAATAGTTGGTGGTTTAGCTTTTTGGAGAGCATATCCGCCTTTTGATATTGTATCGAAAGATGGTAAAGTTCTTGAAAAAGGTAAGATAAATCTGGGATTAGACCTTCAAGGTGGTATGCATATGGTTCTTGAAGTTGATACTTCGGCTTTAGAAGAAGAGGCTGCAAAAGATGCTCCTGAAAGAGCACTTGAAGTTATACGAAACAGAATAGACCAATTTGGTGTTTTAGAACCTACCATTCAAAAACAGGGTAAAAATAAGATCATTGTACAACTTCCTGGTATTACTGACAGACAACGAGCTATTGATATTGTAGGAAAAACAGCACATTTAGAGTTTAAACTTGTTTCAGATGATCCTGATGTAGTTAAAAGATTGTTAGCAGGAGAAGAAGTTGAGGGGTATTCCCTAAAATATTTGAAAAAGGATAAGAATAGTGTTGATCCTATCATTATAGAAGATAAAACACAACTTACAGGTGAAATGATAGTAGATGCTACTACAGAGTTCAGTCAAACAGGATTTAATCAACCATATGTTTCTATGACATTTAATAAAGAAGGCGGAGCGGTCTTCTCTGCAATTACAGGCGATAATATTGATAGACGACTTGCTATTGTTCTGGATGGAGAAGTTAAATCTGCTCCTTCTATTAGAGAGAGAATACCTTCCGGTAGAGCACAGATAACAGGGAATTTTTCTGTTGATGAAGCAAATGACCTTGCAATTATTTTAAGAGCTGGAGCATTGCCTGCACCTGTTAAAATGATAGAAGAAAGAACAGTAGGTCCAACTTTAGGAAAAGATTCAATAGAAAAAGGTATAAGATCTATTATAATAGGCGGAATATTAGTTCTATGTTTTATGGCTGTATATTACCTTTTAGCAGGACTTATAGCGGATCTTGCACTTGTAATGAACATTATTTTGATAATGGGTGCACTTGCATATTTCCATGGGACACTTACTTTGCCTGGTATTGCAGGTCTTGTACTTACCATAGGTATGGCAGTTGATGCTAATGTTCTTATTTTTGAAAGGATCAGGGAAGAAAAAGAACTTGGAAAATCCATTCGTTCTGCTATACAAAGCGGATTTGACAGAGCTTTTCTTACTATTTTAGATGCAAATGTCACTACTTTAATAGCTGCACTTGTACTATTTCAATTTGGTACAGGGCCTGTCAGAGGGTTTGCAACAACATTAAGTATAGGTATAGTTTCCAGCATGTTCACTGCTTTATTTGTTACAAGAGTTGTATTTGATGTTCTAACAACAGGCAACAAAAAAATACAAGATCTTCCTATGCTTAAGTTAATAAATAAATCTAATATAGATTTTATTAAACTTAGAAAAATAGCATATACTCTTTCTGTGTTTATACTTGTTGCAGGACTTATTACTTTTGCTCAACGCGGGAGTAATAATTATGGCATAGATTTTACAGGAGGAACAATTCAGCAGTTTAAATTTGAAAAAGCCATAGATACTCAGCAAGTAAGAGATGTTCTTAAAGATATTGGTCTTGGCAGTGCAGTTATACAAAAATTAGGGGATAATAAAGAATTTATAATAAGATCATTTGAACTTGACCCTGAAAAGATCATAGCCCAATTTAAAAATACATTCAGTGATAATGATTTTGAGGTTTTGAGAGTTGAAAAGGTAGGGTCAAGTGTTGGGGCAGACCTGCAAAGTAAAGCCATTAAAGCTTTGGCTTTTGCAATGATATGTATGGTCATATATATATCATTAAGATTTGAAGTTAGGTTTGCTGTAGCAGCTATTATAGCTTTATTACATGATATTGGGATATGCTTAGGACTCCTTAGTCTTACAGGCAGAGAAATATCAACACCTGTTATAGCAGCTTTACTTACAATAGTGGGATATTCTATAAATGATACAATTGTTGTTTTTGATAGGATACGTGAAGATAGGAAACTTATGAGGAAAGCATCATATGCAGAAATTATAAATGCGAGTATAAATCAAACGCTTTCCAGAACATTACTTACATCATTGACAACATTTGCAGTTGTTATAGCACTTTTTCTTTTTGGTGGAGAAGTTATCAATGATTTTGCATTTGTATTAATGGTGGGTGTGGTAGTAGGTACTTATTCTTCAATATTCATAGCAAGTCCTATTCTTCTTGATTGGCCAGGAAAAAGAGTTGTTAAGAGGTAAAGATAAAAGATAAAAGAATAAAGATAAAAGGGTGGAACGTCCTAAATGAAGGCTTTTAAAAGCCTTCATTTGGTTTAGAGATGGGGAGGTTTTATGATAGAAAAGAATAAAGATCTTAAAGAAAGAACCTTTCAGTTTGCAGTCGAGATCATTAAAATAGTAAGGGTATTAGAGAAGAGTACAGAAAGTAATGTCATTTCTTTTCAGTTAGCAAAGGCAGGAACTTCTATTGGAGCTAATTACGAAGAATCTCAAGGGACTTATAGTAAAGAAGAGTTTTTGTTTAAAATCAGCATATGTCTTAAAGAAGTTAGAGAAGCAAATTATTGGTTGAGGATAATTGAAGCAACAAATATGGTTAAAAATGAAAAGATAAAGTTTTTAATAAAGGAATCAGAAGAACTTAAAAATATTTTTGGAGCAATATTAAGGAAGAAGAATGCTAAATAATTTTAATCTTTTATCTTTTGTCTTTTATCTTGGAGCGTAGCGACTATGAAACACTGGATAGTTAAACCTACATATAAAGAACTTACATTAAAGTTTTCAAAGGCATTGGATGTTCATCCATTGATCTCTAAACTACTTATTAATCGCGGGATAATAGATCTTCAGCAAGCTGACACGTTCTTGTATGGTGATCTAACTCACTGTTATGATCCTTTTATTATGAAAGATATGGAGAAAACAGTTTTAAGGATAAAACAGGCTTTTTCAAAAAAAGAGAACATTCTTGTTTATGGAGATTATGATGTTGATGGTGTTAGTTCAGTAGCTTTAATATCAAAAGCCTTTAAAAAATTGGGAATAGATGTTTTTACTTATATTCCAAATAGGATAGATGAAGGATATGGACTTAATGAAGATGCTGTTAGGTTTGCTAAAAAGAGAAATATATCTTTAATAATAACTGTGGATTGCGGGATAAGCGGAGTTAAAGAAGTTGACTTGGCAAACTCTTTAGGGATAGATGTCATTATAACAGATCATCATGAAGTTGACGAGGAGAACCTACCTAAGGCATATGCTATTATTGATCCGCATCAGAAAACCTGTAATTATCCTTTCAAAGGGTTAGCAGGTGTAGGTGTTGCTTTTAAATTAGTTCAAGCCATATTAAATAAAAGGGATTCTGTTCCTACAGAATATCTTGATCTGGTCGCACTCGGTACTGTTGCAGATATTGTTCCGCAAATTTCTGAGAATCGGATATTTACTAAGTATGGCCTTGAAAGACTTCAGCAGACAGATAGTATGGGGCTAAGAGCTTTAATAGATCTTGCAGGTCTTAAAGATAAAACTCTTGATGCACAGCATATCGGGTTTGGTTTAGGGCCAAGAATAAATGCAATGGGTAGAATGGGTGCAGCTGATAAGGCTTTAGAACTTCTTTTATCTGAAGATTGGGATGAAGCTTATAAACTTGCTAAAATGCTTAACGAAGAAAATGCCAGGCGCCAAAAAATAGAAGCTGATATTACTACACAGGCAAAAGAGATCGTTGAACGCGAGTTTGATTTTAAAAAAGATATGGTCATTGTTATTGAAGAAGATAAATGGCATTCTGGTGTTATTGGTATTGTAGCATCGCGTTTGGTTGATAAATATCATAGGCCATCGATCGTTATAGCTTTAGATAAAGATAATGGAAAAGGTTCAGGACGAAGTATTCCTGGATTTGATCTTTTTAAAGCGATATCGCATTGCAAAGATACACTTGAGGGGTATGGCGGGCATGAAATGGCTTGTGGAATAAATATTAATATTGTTAATATAGAACAATTTAAAAAACAGATCAACGAATATGCCAAGAATAATCTTGATAAAAAAATGTTAATTCCAAGAGTTGATATTGATGCATGTATTGATATGTCTATCATATCAAAAGAACTTATTCAGCAGCTTGACATGTTAAAACCATTTGGTCCTGGCAATAGAAAACCTGTACTTGCATCAAAAGCGCTTTCATTACAAGTTGATTCAAAAGCTGTAGGGAAAAATGGTATTAAGATGTGGGTTAAATCAAGAGGCGCATCATATGAAGCTATATGTTTTAATAAAGATAACATTTCTATTCCTGGAATGAGAGAGGCTTTTGATATGGTTTATACTCCGTCGATAAATACGTGGCAGGGACTTGAATCCATTCAGCTTGAGATAAAGGATATTAGGGTGCATGTTTAGCCATCAGCTGTCAGCTTTTAGCTGTCAGCTAGTGGAACGTTCTGAATATAAGCTAGAAAAGTTTATCAGTGTTTATCTTAAAAATGTTTTAGATCCCGGTATTTGCCGGCTTTTAGCCGGCAAAACCGGGATGACAGAATAAAAATTAAGCATTTTTATTCTGTCATCTGTGTTAATCCTTGTACTTTAAATAAAAAGAAAAACAAAATGAAAAATAATAAAAAATACAAAAAACCAAAAATAAGTGCTGTTGAACTTGATGCTAAACAAGCGATATTACAGGTTTGTAAGGTTGAAGGATTATACATGAAATTTGTAGAGTTTGCAGGTATTGGAAGTGTATGTGTTCAAACAGGGACAGGTTTTGCATGTGACGTATCAGTTAAGGGAATAACCGCACCTCAAGGAGCTTTAGCTTCAGAGAACGTTGATGATAAGCCTTCCTAAAGCTGTTATAAAGATAAATGTTTTGCATAAAACTGAAAAGATAGATTGAACATAAAAGAATATATTCTATTAAGTTTCTGATAAGTGAGTAAAATATAAAAAAGCGGACATTTTGTCCGCTTTTTTATTTGATATATATATGATCCTACTCGTATAAGCTACATTATATACACACACACTCATGAAAGATCTTTTTGGATTGACACACAAAAACAAATAGTGTATAGTAAAAAAAGATAAAATTTGTATCATTTTAAAATGACTTAAGACCTTGACTTTTAATGATTATGGATGTAAGATTTTATTAAGAATTAAAAGAAAAACAAGAAAAGTACAATAAAGGAGAAGCATCAATTGATGGAGGAGCTCATGAAAAAACAATATAGCAAACCAAAGATCAAAGCGGTTAAGATGGAAGCTGTTTGCACTGATTCTGCCGAAGATTGCAGTAACAGCTTTGAAAAAAAAGATAGACATGAGAAAACAATATAAGTATCCAAGAATAAAGGCAGTTATACTTGACCCTGAGCAAGCTATATTAGAAGTATGCCAAATTGGAGGAGTATATTTTTTTAAACCTGCAGGAACTTCCCTTTGTGGTATTGGGGTGGGGAAGTTTGGGCCATATTGTGATATTAGTGTTAGGGGGATAACAACTTCTACTGCAGGCCTTACAAATGGATTAGGTTCAGCAAAACCTTCTTGAGAATTGGTAATAGGGGATAGAAACCAGAGACCAGTGACTAGGAACCAGAACGGTTAATAGGGCTTTAATAATATTTTTGTTACGCGCCGCGAGCTGCGTGCAGCGAGCTAGTGGAACATCCTAAATGGAGTTGATAGGGGTTGTGAACCCGTAAATTGTGATCTATATATTGATAGTATGGTTAACGTTATAAGAGGACAGAAGTCAGAGAACTTTATCAGTGTTTATCCTTGTACTTAAAATAAAAAGGAAAAAATGAAAAAATACATACAGCCAAAAATAAAATCCATTGAACTTGATCCTAAGCAAGCACTTTTGCAGATCTGTAGAATTGGTGGAATTTATTTGTTTGCTTTAGAGAATTATGGGGCAGTTGCACGTGATTGTAATTCTGTTGCAGGATCAGATACCCCATGTGGTATAACTCCTAAAGGAGGCGCTGGAGGCAGTACACCAATGCTTAGTGCTACTCCGCTTAGAGAAGATGTTGCACCTGCAAGCTAGTAAATCCTTGATTTCAAAAAACAGTTGTGGTTGTTTTATAAAAGATAAAGGAAACATGAAAAAATATATACAACCAAAAATTAAATGTGTGGAACTTGATCCTAAACAAGCTTTGTTACAAGTATGTGCAATAGGAGGAGTATATTTTGAAATAGGTTCCCAATGTGGCCTGGTGATATGGCCAACAACTTATACTGCGACTTGCAATACAGGTGTAAAAGGAAACTCTGAGCTTATGGGATACTCAGCAAAAATTCAATATACAAACGACATGCCCAGCTAATTAAAATAAGATGTAAGAAAAAAAAGCGGACAATTTGTCCGTTTTTTTCTTGCGAGAGAAGGTAGGGGCGTACTAGCCTGCCGGCAGGCAGGTTGCAATACGCCTCTACAGTACATAAACAGCTAACGAGTGGCAAGAAGTATAAAAAGTTTATTTTTTTTGTGGTATAATAATTTCAGACATCAGTTGTAAGTATGTTATTTCCAGTTTTCTGACAAATGACGAGATCTATCCAAAATTTTAAATGAATTTTGGCAGAAGAAAAGGATGGAAAGTCCTGTATAGGATTTTTGAAACACGGTTTTTTGTAGGGGCAATTCATGAATTGCCCCTACATGATAACAAAAACCAGTGTTTTATTATTACCTTGGAGTAACGCGATATGGGAAAATACATACATCCAAAAATTAAAAGGATTGAACTAGATACAGAACAGGCTGTATTAGAGGTATGCAAATTAGGGGGTAAATATTTTTTTAAATTTACAGATGTCCCTCTTTGTGCTTCTGGAACACAAAGTGCAGGTTCATATTGTAATACAAGTGTGAAAGGGGCAAGACAAAATACGCCTATTACAATGGCACTGGGAGAAGCAGTTCCTTCGTAATAAAGCTTTTGACTTTTATTCTTTTTTAATGTAAGCTTACGTTAAATGAAAAAATACACACGACCAAAAATAAAATGTGTTGAACTTGATGCTGAGCAGGCAGTATTACAGGTATGCAACAATGTTCCTAGAGCAGCCTTTTTTACAGTAGGCGGACTTTGTTATGCTATGACAGGGACTTCGACAGCTACTGGTATTATGATGTGTTCAGTATCTGTAAAAGGAAGATCTCGCTTGACAAATGATTTTGGTTCAACAGCGGCCACTTCTACGGATGCAGCTCCGTCATAAAAAACCATTAAAAGTAAAAGTATAAAAGCGGACAAATTGTCCTCTTTTTTTAATTATTATACATACCCTTCTTTCTCGGGCAAACTGGATCTTCGAATCCCCCTGATTAAAGCACTTTTTTCGAATTGACACAAAAATATAAATAGTGTATAGTTAAAAAAGATAAAGTTTGTATCATTTAAACGGGTTAAACAGCTTGACTTTTATTAAATATATAGGTATTATTTAATTGAAACTAAAAGAAAAATACGAAAAGCATTTTAAAACATGAAAAAATATGTAAAGCCAAATATAAAAGCAGTTGAACTTTTAGCTGAACAAGCCATGTTAGAGGTTTGTCAAGTTGGGGGTGGGTGGTTTGGCATGTCAATGTCTTTTTTTTGTGAACCTTATCATTCTACTCCTGATGGAGGTGG
>JAQVOV010000145.1:2556-3868 GCA_028702395.1 Candidatus Omnitrophota bacterium | reverse complement strand
AGGAGAAATAAAATATTTTTTATTATTAGCAAAAGATCTCGGATTTATAGATCAAAAAGTATATATTGAAAAAGTTGGAGATGTTGATGATATTTGTAGAATGCTTAATGGATTGAGAAATTCTTTAAGCTAACTTCACAGACACAGAAACAGACACTGACACTACATGCTATGAAGGGAGAAAAATGAACGTAGAGTATTCACAAAGAATAAAGAATTTACCGCCTTATCTTTTTATAGAAATAGATAATGCTAAAAAGGCTGCAAGGGCAAAAGGAGCAGATCTTATAGATCTAGGTATAGGCGACCCTGATAGTCCAACACCCCAGGTGATAATTGATGCTTTGAACAAAGTAATAAAGGATCCGTCAACTCATAGATATCCATTAGGGGATGGGCATATACTTTTCAGACAAGAGATAGCCAAATGGTACAAAAAGAGATTTAATGTTGAGGTAGATGCTCAAACGGAAATAGTTGCTTTAATAGGTTCAAAAGAAGGGATTGCACATCTTCCTTTTGCTTTTATTGATAAGGATGATGTTGTTTTAGTGCCTGATCCTGGATATCCTGTATATAGATCTGCTACGAACTTTGCAGGCGGACAAATACATGTTATGCCTTTAAAAGAGAAAAACGGTTTTTTACCTGTACTTTCAGATATTCCAGAAGAAATTCGTAAAAAGGCAAAGCTTATGTTCTTGAATTATCCTAATAACCCTACAGCTGCAGTAGCAACAAAGGAGTTTTTTCAGGAAGTGGTGACCTTTGCAAAAAAATACAATATTATTGTTTGTCATGATGCTGCGTATACAGAGGTGTTTTTTGAAGGACATAAACCTTTAAGTTTTTTGGAAATAGAAGGCGCAAAAGAAGTTTGCGTAGAAATGCATTCTTTATCAAAGACCTGTAATATGACAGGTTGGAGAGTAGGTTTTGCAGTCGGAAATGCTGATATTGTTAAAGGTCTTTCAAAGATCAAAGGAAATACAGATTCAGGTGTTTTTACAGCTATTCAAATGGCAGGTGTAAAAGCTTTGCAGGAAGTGGATATGATAACAAAAGAAATGAACGCTAAATATGAAGCCAGACGTAATACTTTAGTTAAAGGATTAAAGTCTTTAGGAGTAGAAGTTAGTGCTCCTAAGGCAACTTTTTATGTTTGGGTAAAGAATTTTGCAGGGTATGATTCTATAACACTTGCTAAAAAAATACTTAATGAAGCAGAGGTTGTTGTTACTCCTGGTAATGGGTTTGGAGAATATGGGGAAGGTTATATAAGATTTGCTTTAACAGTTGATTGCCCGCGATT
>JAQVOV010000145.1:0-2456 GCA_028702395.1 Candidatus Omnitrophota bacterium | reverse complement strand
GAAGATGCTATGGCTCTTTTAAATGCAACCGGTTGGATAAAAATAGAGGAAACTTCCTCAATATATGAGACCGAACCTATAGGCGGTCCAGAACAAGGAAAATACCTTAATGGCGTGATCAAACTTAGCGTTGAACGAACCCCAAAAGAACTTCTAGACAGACTTTTAAATATAGAGACAATACTTGGCAGAGTAAGAAAAGAGAAAAATGGGCCACGGACCGTTGATCTTGATATTTTATATTTTGATGACATGAAAATAAATGAACAAAATCTTATAATCCCACATCCTAGAATTGAACAGCGAGAATTTGTGTTAAAGGGATTAAGAGAATTGGGAGTTAATAAGCCTTAAGATAAAAGATAAAAGAATAAAGATAAAAGGGTGGAAGATTCTGGATGAGGTTTTGTAGGGGCATATTGCAATACGCCCCTACAAAGAAAGTTTAGAAAATCCTATAAAAGGAAAATATGCGTATAATAAAAAGTCCAGCAAAAATGCACGAAATATGCCGATCTTTTTCTGCTAAAGGTAAAACTATAGGGTTTGTTCCTACAATGGGATATCTGCATCAAGGTCATGTTTCGCTATTGGAAAAAGCCCGTAAGGAAAACGATATAGTTATCTTAAGTATATATGTAAACCCTACACAGTTTGGACCAAAAGAAGATCTGAAAAAATATCCAAGAGATATAGGTAATGATAAAAAATTAGCAAAAAGATCCAAGACAGATATAATTTTCATTCCATCTGATAAAGATATGTATCCTCAAGGGTATGGAACCTTTGTTGACGTAGGAAGTGTTACAAATAATCTCTGCGGGATATCAAGACCAGGACATTTTAAGGGAGTTGCAACAATTGTTACTAAGCTTTTTAATATAGTAATACCTAATATTGCATATTTTGGACAAAAAGATGTTCAGCAATGTGCTGTTATAAAAAAGCTTGTATCAGAACTTAATATGTTCGTAAAAATAAAGGTTCTACCTATTAAAAGAGAAAATGACGGTTTAGCAATAAGTTCAAGAAATGTATATCTTTCTGAAAAGGAAAGAGAAGATTCAAGAATTCTTTGTAGTGCGTTATACTATGCTAAAAAGTCGGTTAAACATGGTCAAAGATCTTCTGATAAGATCATTGCAAAAGCAAAAAAAATGATATTATCCAAACGATCAGCAAAAATAGACTATGTAAAGATCGTTTCTCAGGATACGATGAAGGATATTGATAAAGTAGAAAAAAAAGCAGTAATGGCCATAGCAGTATTCATAGGTAAAACAAGGCTTATTGATAATATTGTGCTGGGTTAATAGGGCTTGGTGACTAGTAACTAGAAACTAGTGACTAGGATAAATTAATCTTAAGATAAAAGGGCTATAGGCCTTTCTAGTCACTAGTCTCTAATTACTAGTTACTAAATGCTATAAAGGAGAAGAATGAAAAAACTTAAACTTGGAATAATCGGTTGCGGGACAATAGGAACTGAAATAGCGGTGCAGGTAAAAAAGCATCTTTCAAATGAAATGACAGTTCAAGCTATATATGATACAGATCAAGAAGCTATTAATAAATTAAAAAAAAGAATAAGAGGGGTATCATCAAAAAAAACAGCTGAAGAGGTTTTTCAGGATTGCGAAATTGTTGCTGAAGCTGCAACAAGTGCAATTGTAAAAGATATGCTTTTCTTAGCTTACAAGAATTCAACGGATATTATGATCATGAGCGTTGGAGGTGTTTTGGGTAATGAGAGTATCTTGAAAAAGTTGGATAACAAAAATATAAAAGTATATATGCCTAGCGGAGCACTTGCTGGTATTGATGCTATAAAAGCAGCTGGTTGTGCGAATATTTCATCAGTTACTCTTGTTACAAAAAAACCACCTAAGGGCTTAGAAGGTGCTTTTTACATAGAGAAAAACAAGATAGATCTTAAAAAAATAAGAAAAGAAACAGTGATCTTCAGTGGTAATGTAAAAGAAGCGATCAAAGGGTTTCCCAAGAACATAAATGTTTCAGCGATCCTTTCTCTTGCAGGCATAGGGGTAAAAAGAACTTTTGTAAAAATAGTCGTTGTGCCAGGCTCGTCGGTAAATTCTCATGAGATCATTGCGGAAGGAGATTTCGGAAAGATAATTTCACGCACAGAAAATGTGCCTTCACCAGCAAATCCAAAGACAAGTTACCTGGCAAGTCTCTCAGCTATTGCGACGTTAAGGGGCATTGTTAAAAATGTAAAAATCGGCACATAATACTTGAATAATTTTTGCAAGAGAGTATAATAATAGTCGAAAACTGTTTTTTGAAAGAAAAACATGCCACAGAAAGTAGAGAACAAAAAAAGTTTTGTGCAAGTTGCATAAATGTGTTTTTTGTAAAAGCTCTGCTTTAAAAAAGGGGGTGCGTTAGTGGGTAAAGTAGTACTCAAATGTGGAATTAAGAGAGAACCAGGTTGC
>JAQVOV010000144.1 GCA_028702395.1 Candidatus Omnitrophota bacterium | reverse complement strand
CTGTAAAGTTCTTCAATAAAGGTTTGCCTATAGGAAATCTTACAAGCCAGTTGTTTGCCAATATGTATCTGCATGAAGTGGATATGTTTGTTAAACATGTATTAAGAGAAAAATATTATTTAAGGTATATGGATGATATGATGATCTTTAGTGATGACAGGCAATGGCTTTTGAATATGAAGTTAAAGGTAGAGAAGTTTTTAAAAGAACATTTGTTTTTGGAGCTTCATAAAGGAAAGTCACAAGTGTTTGATACAAAAAAAGGGTTTAATTTTTTAGGGTTTAGGATGAGTCAAAGGCGTAGGCGATTGTGTTCGGATAATGTAATACGGTTGAGGAAAAGGTTAAATGTTTTTGAGGAAATGTTAAAAAACAAAACAAAAAGTGAGGAAAAAGTACGGGATTCTATACGTTGTTGGTCTGCACATGCCAGCTATGGACATACAAAAAGGCTGTTTAATAGCATTTGTAAGAGTATGGTGAAAAAAGGCATGAGAACAGGAAGGATTATGAAAAAAATATTTCCCCCCACTTGACATTTTAACCAATATGGAGTCTATTCCTTATGGACAAATTGTAAAAACAATTGACAATTTGCCCATAATTGAGAAAAGTTAATCACCCCTTGACTTTTGAAGCAGTTTTATGTATACTTAAAACAAATAGCTAAAAGGAGTTAAGTTTTAACTATGATTAAAAGTTTTCAAAAAAGAGAAATATATATAAGAAAAGTAAAACCTTTTATTGATAAAAATATTATTAAGGTTTTTACTGGGCAACGTAGGGTTGGGAAAAGTTATATGCTTTTTCAGGTTATGGATATTCTTCGAAAAAAAGGTGTCAAAGAAAACCAAATAATATATATTAATAAAGAGTTGAATGAGTTTGCACAATTAAAGGATCATAATGATCTTATAAGTTACATTGAAAAAAAGATAATCGAAAAAGTAAATTATTATCTTTTTATTGATGAGGTTCAAGAAATAGAAAATTTTGAAAAAGGTTTAGATCATTTTTTTGCGAAAAGAAATATAGATATATATTGTACAGGTAGTAACGCTAATATGCTTTCAGGAGAGTTGGCAAGTGTTTTAAGCGGAAGATATATTGAAATAAAGATATTTGGATTATCGTATAAAGAATTTTTTGAATTTCATAATTTGCAGGATGATGAAGAAACATTTTTGAAATATATGCGTTATGGAGGGTTACCTTTCTTAAAAAATCTTTTATTGGAAGATCAGATAGTATATGATTATTTAAGGAATATTTATGATGCTATATTGTTCAAGGATATTGTCAAAAGACATGCTATAAGAAATGTGAGTTTCTTAGAAAGGTTGGTTGAATTTGTCTGTGACAATATTGGAAGCATTTTATCCGCAAAAAAAATAAGTGATTTTTTAAAAAGCCAAAAGATAAATATTTCACCTAATATTGTTATGGATTATTTATCTTTTTTGGAGCAGGCTTTTTTTGTCTATAAACTCAAACGAAAACAGATCAGGGGTAAAAAGATCTTTGAAATCGGAGAAAAATATTATTTAGAGGATATGGGCTTAAGGCATTCTATTTCAGGGTATAGACAGACGGATATAAATAAGATCTTTGAAAATATAGTTTTTCTTCATTTGCTTATTGCTGGATATACTGTTCATGTGGGTAAGGATAAGGATAGAGAGGTTGATTTTATATGTGAAAAGGGAGGTAATATTGAATATTTTCAGGTAGCTTACCTTCTTTCTGAGAAAAAGACCATTGAAAGAGAATTCAATAATTTGCTTGATATAAATGATAATTTCCCGAAAACAGTAATTTCTGCTGATAAATATATACAAGGAGAATATAAAGGTATAAAACATATTAATATCAGGGAATTTTTAAAGAATGTCACAGACAAATAATCAAAGATATTTTTAAAGTAAATATCAGATATAAGGTTAAATATAAGGGAGAAATACATGAGTAAACTAATGAAAAAGAATTTAAAACAAATAAAAACGTATAAACCCGGTAAACCTATTGAAGAAGTAAAAAGAGAACTTGGGCTTAAGAATGTTATAAAGTTAGCTTCTAACGAAAGTCCTTTTCCGCCGTCTAAAAAGGTCAGAAAAGCAATACAAAAAAAATTATCTGAACTTAACAGATATCCAGACGGAGGAAGTTTTTATCTTAAAGATGCCATTGCAGAAAAATATAAGATAAAACCTGAAAATATAATTATTGGAAATGGTTCTGACGAAATAATTATTTTTGCTATCAGGACTTTTTGCCAAAAAAACGATAATATAATAATTGGGGAACCGACATTTTTGATGTATAACATCAATGCGCAGATAGAGAACATTAAGGTCAATAAGGTGCCTTTATCTAATGGGGTATATGATCTTGAGCAAATAGCAAGAAAAATAAATAAAGATACAAAAATAATTTTCCTTGCAAATCCTAATGCCCCTACTAGTACTTATATAAATAAATTGAGTTTCAACAAGTTCATAAAAAAAGTACCTAAAAGCTGTATTTTATTTATGGATGAAGCTTATTATGAATTTGCATGTGCGATAAAAGATTATCCTGATACTTTGCCTCTGATCAAGAAAAAAGGTCTTAACCTTATTGTTACACGAACATTTTCCAAAGTATATGCTTTGGCAGGGTTAAGAGTTGGTTATGGGATAGCTAACTCAGAACTTATCAGTGCTATGGAAAAGGTACGAGATCCTTTTAATATTAACTCGATCGCTCAAACAGCTGCGGAAACAGCGATAAAAGACAAGGATTATGTAAAAAAGGTTTTAAAAGAAGTTGAAAAAGGTAAAGATCATCTTTATATGGAGCTGGATAAACTTGAATATGAGTATTTTCCTAGTGCTACAAACTTTATACTTATAAAAACTAAAGGGGATTCTAAGTCTATTTATGAAAAGCTTCTTAAAAAAGGTGTTATTGTCCGTGAAATGTCAGGTTGGGGGATGAATGGGTATATCAGAGTTACCATTGGTACTGATGCAGAGAATAAGAAGTTTATTGCGGAGTTGAAGAAGATTTGAGGTTTAATGTAGGGGCAGGGTTTCCCTGCCATCAAACAAATAAAAGAGTTTTAGCGACAGACCTGGTCTATCTCCTTGGAGATAGACCAGGTCTGTCGCTTTTTGTTTTTTTAGAAGAAAAATACGTGGCTAGAGCCTTAATAACTTACGCACAACGCATAACGTTTTTTATAAAAACTTGTATTTAGGACCTTCATAAGCTGAAAGCTGATGGCTGATAGCTGAAAGCTTATTATTTAAATAAATTACAAATATCCTTTGACAATCTTTTATATATTATATATAATAGCCCAGCTATGAAAACGCTAAAAATCAGATTTAATCGTATAGTTATTATCGGAGTAGGTCTTATAGGCGGATCTATAGGGCTTGCTGTTAAAAAAGCAGGGTTTGCTAAAGAAGTTGTAGGCCTTTGTAGACGCAAAACTTCTGCTTTAAAAGCTATAAAAGCAGGTGCAGTTGATATTGCTACATTAAATTATGATACAGCTTTAAAGGGTGCAGACCTTGTTATTATAGCTACTTCAGTAGGACAAATAACGGATATTGCTAGGATAGTTACTCAAAAATCAGAAAATAAACTCCTTATTACAGATGCAGGAAGTACAAAAGAAAAAATCGTTAATGATATTGAAAAAGTAGTTAAAAACAATAAAAACGTAACTTTTGTCGGATCACATCCTATGGCTGGTTCTGAAAAAACAGGAGTACTTTATGCTGCCGAAGATCTTTTTAATGATTCTATATGTATTATAACACCAACCAAAAATACTGATAATAAAAGTGTTACAAAGATCAAAGGTTTTTGGCATGCACTTGGTTGTAAGTGTAAAACAATAGATCCTGTTACTCATGACAAATTAGTATGCCAGATCAGTCATATTCC
>JAQVOV010000143.1 GCA_028702395.1 Candidatus Omnitrophota bacterium | reverse complement strand
CTGATTGGTCTTGGCAGGAAGATGGGTACAAGAAAATGGCACAATCGTTGAGTGATCATATAGCAAACAATGGATTTGAAAATAGTATGAATATGTATAAAGGAAGTATGTTTGAAAGTAGTTTTGTTGATGCAATAGAAAGTAACGGCGTATCTGTAGGAGAGTATATACAAAACAAAGTTGATGCAGGTGCGTATAATGTATTTTTAGGTGAGGATGGTATGGAATATGCATCAGTAGATATATTCAATAGTGCTGGTGTAAAGGTTGGAGAAGTCTTCCTTGGCCATTATGATGATCAGAATGCATGGGATACATATAATGGATATGGTACAGGTTCATCTATACAATTCGGTAACATGAAGATCGATCCGTTTGGGGAAGTTAGGCTTGATACTGGGGAGATAAAAGTGTTTGATGAGGATGGGCAGGGGATAAGTACAACAGTTTATAATGGTAATTGGTTAGAACAGTATGTGTTTGATACTGCAGGCGAAGGGCTTTTTAAGATTGAACCATTGAAAGATGGAGAAACTTTTTCATACAAAAATATAGATGAATATTTGAATGTGAAAATTATTGATTTTGTAAATCAACAAGGGTATGTAATAAATGCTGATTCATATCTTGATCAGTATTGGACAGTTGCTGAATATGATAACTTTTTATACGAAGATTATGAATGGCTATCTGAGTATGTAGATATTGGTATGACTGAAGAAATTCTAAAAGATGTTGAATTCTTTGTAATAAATGATGAAAATGGTATGAAAGTCGAGGTAGATTTAAGCAATAGTTTGCCGGAAACCGTTAAGGTTTGGGGTAGTTTGGGGGGATATTTCGAAAAAAGAGATAAGTTTTTTGAAAGGCTTTACAATTATAATAACTACAGAGGGTTTAGAACAGAGGCTGAAATACAAACTCATATAGATTTAGAATACCAAAATGCTTTGCAATATGGAGAAACTGGTGATATAGTATTTGTTAATGGAAAAACAGCATCTGCAAAGGTTATTAAAGATGTTTCAGGGGGGCCGGTTCATCACACTGGAATACTTCATGTAGATGAACTAGGAGATAAATATATAATTGAAATGCAGACTGATGGAGGACTTCGAATGGTTGCAATAGATGAGTTTTTTGTAAATAAGAAGATTGCTAGTGATGATGTTTTGATTGGTAGAATATCAGGAGTGAATCTTGAAAAAATGAAAGATTCCATAAAAGAAACATGTTTTGAAGAAGGGCAACTAAGGGATGTTCCATATAATTTTCTAAATCTGATAGGATTGAATGGTCAAAGTCAAGGTGCTTTTATTTGTAGTGCATTAGTAGAACATATTTACAAAGGGGCGGGAGTACCGATTTTTAATGAAGAACAGGCACAGTATTCACCAGCAGAGATTTGGGAAAGAATAAACAATCGAGAAGACGGGGTTATATATTAATGAAGTTATCGAAAATAGTGCTAATGGCTTTAATAACTATTATTTTTTTAGGGTTAATTTTGTATTTCCTATCAATTTCTGAGGATAATTCTTTTAAGAAATTAAATGGGCGTATAGTTTTTCAGTCAGATAGAGGTAATGAAAAGTGTGAAATATATTCTCTAGAAAAAGAGGGTATAAAATATATGTTTGAGGGCGCATCCCCTGATTTTAGTAGTGATGGGCGATTTTTGGTTTATATTAGTATTAATCAAAGAAAAAATGAAAATGATAATATAGCTATATATGATTTTAAGAATAATAAAAAAGAATTATTAGATACAGGAAAGATGTATATTTCTCGTTTTTCAATACCAGTATTTTCGCCAAATCAAAAAAAAATTGCTTTTAAATCCTCAAAGAATAATTTTGACAATATATTCATTTACGATTTAGAGAGTTTTTCTATTACACAAGTAACTCAATTTACAGAAACAGAGAAACGAAAAGGGTTGACCATAGATGATATCGAGTGGTCTCCTGATGGTAGTTATATTTATTTTAAAGTTTTTAAAACAGGATTATTTAAAATTAAGATAGAAACTCAAGAGATAGATTTAATTTTGAGTTATAAAGAATGGCCAATTAGTGGTTTTGATTTATCTCAAGATGATAACTTGCTAGTGTTTAGCGGGTATGGTAATGCTATTGAAGAGAATTATAAGCAAAAGAAAGACAACATATATGCTCTTTCTTTGGAGTCTGGAGAAATAAAACAAATTACTAAGGATGGAAAAACTAAAGAAGCTACAGTTTTGTCACCTGACGGCACAAAAATATGTTATTATGCCTTTAGAAATAAAAGTCCATTTGTAGGTTCTGAGTTATATATGTATGATCTTGAAACAAAAAAGGAATATAAATTAACTGAGACAAAGAGAAGTGGGTTGCTAGGTCTTTTTAACGGTATGTCCACAGATAAATATCCTACATGGGGGAAAAAGTATGAAGAAAATATTTAGTATTGTTGTGATTATTTATTTATCTCTAGGGGTATATGCTTCAATTGCTGTTCCAGCTAAGGTTGCTGATATGCTATGGAAAGGTAAACAAGCCATAGAAACAGGACAATATGAAGAAGCTGTTAATAGTTTAGGTGATATTCTTACAGCCTTAGGCAATCAAACTAAATCCCCAGAGATTATATCCTTTGGCGCAACCGTTCAGGCATATGGAATTATTTCTATGGGAAATGACCAATTAATTCCTACAGCAAAGCATTATTTGAATGTGGCTATTGAAAATGATCCAAATTGGGAGTATCCACAAGTGTTATTAAAAACAATTAAAGCTAAAGAATCAGACAAATAATCGCAAAATGCTTATTGTTGGTTAAGTACATAAAATTAGATTTTAGCTGAAGAGTTACCGAAAAAGGGGCGCCTGAAGCGTCCCATTTTCTTTTGATTGATAAAAAGGTAATAAAATAATAATAATAATAAAATGAAAAAATAAATAAAATAATAACGAATATTTTTTATTTTTGTTCCCTAGCTTATGTCTTTTTAGGAGTATGCTTATTCGATTGGTCCTTTCAGATGGTTTATACTTCTATTGAAGCCCCCTTCTTTAAAAAAAGTCTTTTAGTTTTAATGTATTTAGAATATGTTATTTTGGGGGTGTTTATTTACTCAGCAACTTTTTTTGCAAAAAGAAGAAGAGAGGTTGGGGATATGCTTTTTAAAATTTTGTTTTATTTTATTGTTTTTTGTTTCATGAGTATGATTTTTTCAAATTTAATAATTGCGAAAATAACAGGAAAACTTTCTTTTGTATTTTCAGATTTAGTTTTTTACTTAATTTTTTTAATACCAGCTATCTTAGTTTATGTATTTAGAAAAAAAGTTGGAGGCATTAATGTTTAAACAAAAGCTTTTATTTTTTACTAT
Organism: Candidatus Omnitrophota bacterium; assembly: GCA_028702395.1. Lineage (GTDB taxonomy): Bacteria > Omnitrophota > Gorgyraeia > JABMRN01 > JABMRN01 > JAQVOV01. Next base: position 568 of record JAQVOV010000143.1, on the reverse strand, counting down.
ATTTGGATGTTTGTTTTTTATTCAGAGTAGTATCGGAGAAAACGTAAGATTGCTTAATGGCAATGCTATTATAGATAAGAAGCTTTAGGGTCAGGTCTCCACATTTGACAAAAACATATATGTTTGGTAATATATTGGTAATTTGGAGGTGAAATGGCGAGACCATTGAGAATAGAGTATGAGAATGCTTTTTATCATGTAATACAAAGAGGGATTGAAAGAAGAGCTATATATAGAACTGATAGTGATAAAGAGAAGTTTCTTAAGTGTATAGAAGAGAGCTATGAGAAATATGGCTCAATTTGTCATAGTTATTGTTTGATGGACAATCATTATCATCTGATCGTACAAACACCGCAGGCAAATCTCAAGAAAATAATGCATTATATTAATACAAGTTATGTAGTGTATTATAACAAAAAACATAGGCGAGTAGGGCCATTGTATCAAGGAAGATATCGTTCTATATTAATAGAGGCAGAAGAATATTTAAATTATCTAAGTAAATATATACATTTAAATCCTGTAAGAGCAAAAATCGTAAAAAGTCCTGAAGAATACAAATGGA
>JAQVOV010000142.1 GCA_028702395.1 Candidatus Omnitrophota bacterium | reverse complement strand
TATGGTTAAAAAAGGAGCCAGAAGCTGATCGTATGGCTGATTTTATTGGATCAGTTGAAGAAGGTGATTATGTAGTTATGGCCATAGGAGATGATGGAAGAATTAACATGACTGACAGGGCTTTTGAGGCTATAGAATCAATAGGGAGCGGTATAATACGGGATATCACTTTTAGGGGATCATGGGCGATAATAGGAAGAAAAGGAGCTGAGATAGGCTCTGCTATAGAAGGTTATAATCCATCAGGTAGTGGTCCAGTAGTTTTAAGTAGTTATACAAAGGAGCATACGTATTATGATAAAGACTTAAAGCCTATCTCTTTAGCTGATTTTTATTCGATAAAGGACATTAACTGGTATAGCGTTAGACCTACTCAAGTTACAGATGAAATTGAGATAATCACACATAACGTAAGTGGAGCAGCCTGTGGTTATATTAAGAATTATAACTTTGAATATCCAAATAGCGGTTTTATTCGTTTATGGGAACATGACACTCGTATATATGATGAAGAAGAAGTACGATTTACAGGAGAGAGGAAGATCATCGAAGATGAAAAAATCCAAATGATTAACGATCTTGTAAAAGACAGGAAATATAAAGCAGTTTACTTTGATTCTTGGTATAAAAGTACAGAATGGATGGGTGAAGAGAATTCAATAAAAATAAAAGATGAATTAGAGGCTCTTGGGTATGAAGTAATTGATGCAATAGGTTTGAGAGAATGGATGCAAAAATATGGGAATGATTCTGTAGTTGTTATGGCCCGAGATATCTTTCCTTCAACCGTTCATAATATACAATCAACAGATATGACTGTGCGTGAATATATGGATAAGGGAGGAACAGTTGTTTGGATGTATGATATTCCTTTTTATTATGTGGGTGGTAAAAAGAATATGCCTGGATCAATGAAAGAGGTAGGTGAGTCTGGGCAAAAAAATATTTTGGGATTGATAAGAGTAATTGAAAAAAGAGTTAGTCATATAGATGAATTTTATAGATCGGTTACAACAATCGAAAAATATACAGATGGCAACACAGCGTTTGATGCAGACATCATTGCTGATGGACAACAACCTTTAGATTCAATGCTTATCTTCTTTGACTTTTCTGCAAACTATGTTGATATTGATTGGCATAAGATAAAAGCTTCTATAGGTTATGAGCTTGAAGCTGACACCCCTGTTGTGTCTGAATATGATGGAGATGGTAACCTGTTATCAATAGCTAAAGCAGACAAAACTGTATCTGTTTATAAATCTTCAAAATTAAAATATATAATGGATATACATGGAGAGATAATCGTTGAATATATATATGATAAAGAGCATGATGGACCAATGGATGAACCTGAACTGGGATATATAGAAGATGATGCAAACATTATACAAGTTATTTTACGCCAAGCAAGATACAATGCTAATCTAAAAATACAGCAGGCACAGGATAATGTTGCAAGAGAAAAAGCAAGTCAATTAGAGGCACTTGCTGTCCAAAAAGGGCTTTTAATAGAAGGAATTCTAGAAAGTTATGATACAGCAATTGCTCAAACTATAGCACAGAAAGAAGCTCTTACTAGAGCAAAACAGGAGCTTGATGGGAAAGAGTTTTTCTGGTGGTGGGAAAAAAGTTCAAAAGCAAAACAACTACAACTATATAGTGATCAAATACGTCAATGTGAGGATAATCTTAGAACACTTTATAATGGAAAAGCTGACAAACTTGCAGAGATAAACACAGAAATAGCATCAAGTAAACTTGAGATAGAACAAAGTGCAGATAGTGCTTTTTCTGAGATTGATATCGAAAGACTTAAAATCTTGGAACAAATATCTTTAGCGGAGATTGAGCCGGTAGTTATTAATCATTATAGAGATATTTTAGGTCGCGATCCTGGAGAAGGTGAGATCGCGTTTTGGATAGATAGAGTAAAACAAACACAAGATTTTGTTTTGAATATAACGGAACTTAGAAATTCTTTAACTAATTCTACTGAGTTTATTCAACGGACCAGTAAAGCAAATAAAATACGTGGTGAGATCGAAGATTGGTTAAATGCTTATATACATCTTTCTAATGATGAAAAAACAAATATTTTAAATGACCTTTCGTTAAACCTTTCTCAAACCGCAGCTTTTTCTCAAGAAGATCTAGATCTTATTTACGCATGGCTTGCTGATCAAAATGTTCATTTTGGTCGTTCTGCAACAAATATTTTAGGGACACTTTTTACTGATGCTGGTATTGCATATAATGACGAAGATGTTCTTAAAAAAGCTATTCTTATAGATATTCTTACGGGTTCTATAAATAAATTCACTCAAGGGTTACTACGTATTTCTATGTTTTCTCTTTCCAAAATCGCAGGTATGTATGGGCTTGACTTTACTCCTGTACAAATAGATTTTGATCAATTACAAGACTTTGTTAGTCGTAATGGTAAAGCTGTTGCTTTTATTGGTGATGATCACTATGTAATAGTAACTAACATTGACATAGAGAATGACACTGTAAGTTATATAGAGACTTCTAAGGGGGAAAATGGTGAGGTTATTGAAGTCAGTATTTCAGAGTTTAACCACAGTTGGATAAATGGGTATGCAGCTGTGGTTGAACAACCTCAAGATGCTTCAATAAAACTTACAGAGTATCAGTCAATGAAAGTTCGTGGTGCGTGTTTTTTTGCGCTATTTTCTGCAATAGCAGCGATCTTTTCAGCAGTGTTCACAGTTATTCAGGCAATAGTAGCAGTAGTTGTTTTTATTGTGCAATCGATAATAGTGCCAATAGTACAGTTTGCATTTAATATATTTGCCAATTTTGTAGGAGCACTTTGGCATGGGTTACAGACTATAGGGAGTCAATTACTTGCAGGTATTCAGCATATTGGTACAACATTCTTTAATGGGATAGGCAATTTTTTTACTAATGCTTTTGGGATGGGTACTACTGTACAGGCAAGTGCTTTTGGTGGTGGAGTAGGAATGGGAATGGGTGGTGGAGTAGGTGCAACAGCAGGTGTTTCATTTGCAACAACAGTTATGAACACGGTTGTTAATACAGTTGTTAGTTATGGGATCAATATGGGTTTACAGGCTTTAGGTGTAGATCCCATTATAACGCAGTTTATTAGTTCCTTTACAACAGGAAATATTTTAGGAGCTACAAATGTTAGTAGTTTCTTTTCATTGCAGAATGTGTTTGATGGGTTAAAAACATTTGCTATAACAGCAACTGAGATGTTATTGCCTGGAAGTTCTAATGTGGCATCACTATTAACAAATTTACTAAGCGGAGTAGGAACAACTGATTGGGTAATGCTATTGCAGAATCCTCTAGGGGGATTCATTGATATAGCTAAAGATTATTGGTATGACATAGCTAACTTAGGAGTTGGAGCATTGTTAGATGTATGTGGTATTGATGGAAAACTATCATCTTTCATAGGTTCAGCTTTAAGTACAAGTTTAGGTGCAGGGTTAAACCTTGGCTTTGGTGGTTCAGGATTTGATATTGGAGGATTTGTTCAAGGGTTATGGAATGGGGCAGTAAATGGAGTTACAAATGCAGCAGTTTCTTTTGCTATAAACTATGCAGTTGAAGAGTTTGACCTTCCGCCACTATTAGGTCAAATAGGCGGACAGGTATTAGGTAGTATAGCGAATGTATTAGTAAAAAATGCTACACAACTATTTGGTAAAATGTTAGCCTCTTTTAATAATAATGTGTTAACAACAGGGAATAAACCAGATAAAAATGATAGTAAGTATTGGAAGAATGGTGTGCTTGACTTAGATTTGTATGCTTCTGATATGGCTGATTGGTCTTGGCAGGAAGATGGGTACAAGAAAATGGCACAATCGTTGAGTGATCATATAGCAAACAATGGATTTGAAAATAGTATGAATATGTATAAAGGAAGTATGTTTGAAAGTAGTTTTGT